>JAGQZO010000165.1:0-6553 GCA_020435515.1 Winogradskyella sp.
TAGAAGTTAAGAAAGAGTCAACTAAGAAAGAACAACAAAAATTAGTTCAAGGAGATAATGCAAAGGTGTTAGCTAAAACCGAAACCCATAAGTTATCCAAAGAATTAAATCTTTCGTCCGAGCAACAGAAAAAAGTTTATGAAATCTACCTAAATCATTTTGAAGGTGAACTTAAAAAAAAGAAGAAATAAAAAAGTTAATTAATTCAAAAGACGAAGGAAATAAAGAAGAAATTAAACAAAAAATAGCTAAACAAAAAAGTGGTTACAAAGAAGCTTTAAATGCTAAACTTAAAGAAGTTCTAACAACAGAACAATTTGAAAATTATCTAAACAAAACCACCGAAGAGCAAAAAATAAAACTTAAAGCCAAGAATTAATTTCTACTAAGACGAATAAAACGTCAAGTGTTTAAATAAAATTATTATTTTAGTAACCTATTTAACTAAATAATCCATAATGAAAAAGGTAATTACACTTTGCTTGTTTGTGTTTGCAATGTTTATTGGCAACCAAACGCTTACTGCACAAAATACTAAGTTAGAAGACAAATTAGAAATAAATGCTAAGGCTTCACAAAAAACAGAAACTCTTGAAAGGGCTTTAAAATTTGATAACAATCAAAAAGATCAAGTATACGAAGCATTAAGACTTTTTCTTAATACAGAGCTTAGCTTATCTAGAAATGAAAATACTTTGCCAGCCGAAATAGAGAAAAATAAAATGAGATTGGAGACTCAAATGAAAGAGATTTTAACTGATGAACAATTTTCAAAATATAAAACCTTATCAGAAGAATAACTGATTAAGATTAAATCATAAAAAAAGCCTCACTAATTGTGAGGCTTTTTTATTTACAATTCTTTTGCAACTTCCTCAACAGCCGCAATGGTTTCATTTAGATCTTGATATGTTAATGCATCTGTTATAAACCATGTTTCAAAAGCACTAGGTGCAATATAGATTCCTTTGTTTAGCATACCATGAAAGAATTTCTTGAAGGCCTCATTATTCCCTTTGGTAGCGCTTTCAAAATCCACCACAGGTTCTTCACAGAAATGAACCGAAATCATTGAGCCTATCCTATTGATAATATGAGTAACATTATTTTTATTTAAAGCCTCTGCTATACCATTATGAAGATACTTGGTCTTCTCCTCTAACCTATTCATTAAGCCTTTATCTTTATTAATTGCCTTAAGCATAGCTAATCCTGCAGCCATTGCTAAAGGATTACCGCTTAGAGTTCCTGCTTGGTAAACAGGCCCTAAAGGGGCTAAATAATCCATTATTTCGTTTCTTGCGGCAAAAGCTCCAACAGGTAAACCACCTCCAACAACTTTACCAAAACAAACAATATCTGCATCTATACCTTTTAATTCTTGAACACCACCATTGGCCAGTCTGAAACCGGTCATAACCTCATCAAAAATTAACAGGATATTGTTATCATCACACACCGCTCTTAAACCTTCCAAAAAACCATCAACTGGTGGGATACAGCCCATATTACCAGCTACAGGCTCAACTATGATTGCTCCTATTTCTCCTTTATTAGCTTCTACCAAAGCTTTGACATTCTCAATGTTGTTGTAAACAGCCAACAATGTATCCTTTGCTGTACCTTGGGTTACACCTGGGCTATTAGGTGTGCCAAATGTTATGGCACCACTACCAGCAGCAATTAAGAAAGAATCACTATGACCATGATAACAGCCTGCAAATTTTATGATTTTATCTTTTTTGGTATAACCTCGTGCTAAACGAATAGCACTCATACAAGCTTCTGTACCCGAATTCACAAATCGGATTTTATCAATATTTGGTACCATAGAAACTGCTAATTCAGCAATCTCTGTCTCTAATGCTGTTGGCATCCCAAAAGAAGTTCCCTCCTTAGTTTTCTCCACTACAGCGTCCACAACTGGCGGAAACGCATGACCCAACAACATTGGTCCCCAAGAATTGATATAATCTATAAATCGGTTACCATCTTCATCGTATATATAGGCACCTTTCGCAGATTTAGCAAAAATTGGTGTACCACCAACAGCCTTAAATGCTCTCACGGGCGAGTTAACTCCACCAGGTATTACTTGTTGCGCTTCTTTAAACAAAGCGCTACTTCTTTGATATAACATATTTAATTTGGAATCTTTAATTCTTGACCAACAGCTAGTACATTAGAACTTAAGTTATTCATGCTTTTTATCGCATCTACAGTTGTGTTGTATCGTTTAGATAAGGAATATAATGTGTCACCTTTAGACACAATATGTATAGTTGTTCCACTATTGACCCTAACAATTTTCATAGTTTCTCCTTTTGAACCCAACACTTGCTGATCATATTCATAGAGTTTATAGCGCTCAATCAAACCAATAAGTTTATCAGGATATTTTCTATCGGTAGCATAACCAGCTTTTTTTAAACCTCTGGCCCAGCCTTTGTAATCATCTGGTTTTAATTTGAATAAATCTGCATATCGTCCTCTCTCGGTTAAGAATTTAGAATGATCCTCGTATGAAGATTTTGCTTCTCTATATTTTCTAAAACATTCTTGGGAACGGTCATCATCATGATAAATTTTTGCTCCTGTCCAACCATGGCATTTTATACCAAAATGATTATTTGCTTCAACTGCAAGTCTCCCCTTTCCAGATGCCGATTCAAGGATGCCTTGGGCCAAAGTAATACTGGCAGGTATCTTATATCTGCTCATTTCTTCTTTAGCAATTTCCGCATACATTTCTATGTATGACGCTGTAGAGGATGGTAGTTTAACTTCAACCTCTTTTTCGGTAATTTCAATTTTATCGGTTTTCTCAGTTTCAACAATTTCAACCGTTTCAGTCTTTTCTTTCTGTTGTTTCTTCTTGGTTACGATACCCTTTTTTGGTCCACATGAAAATGCAACCATAGTAAGAGCTAAGATTAGATATTTAAGATTAATTTCTATTCTATTTGAGGCCATCCTTTTTGTTTCAATTTTATATTCATTCCACTTATACCTTGCAAACCACCTGTATGAATTGCTAATATTTTTGCATCCATCGGAAAAAATTGTTTTTCTATCAAATCAAAAATACCATACATCATTTTACCTGTGTAAACAGGGTCTAAAGGAATATTATATTTCTTTTTAAAGTCATTAATAAACGTGATTAATTCAGGCTTTATTTTTCCGTAACCGCCAAAATTATAATCTGTTATTAAGTCCCAATTGTCCTTTTTTGCAAATTTACGAATATCCTCTCGGATAAAATCACCTTTCAATGCAGGAAAACCCAATATTTTCTGATGGGATTTTGCAGAATTTATTAATCCAGAAATCGTACCACCTGTACCAACGCAACAGCAAATAAAATCAAAAACCTCATCGTCATCATTTAAAATTTCTTCGCAACCTTTTACTGCTAGTTGATTAGTACCACCTTCGGGAATTAAATAAAAATCACCGTACTCAGATTTAAGGTTTTCAATAAAATCATTTTCCGACTTATGCCTGTACGTTTCCCTATCTACAAATTTAAATTGCATTCCGCAACCTTTTGCAAACTTCAAAGTAGGGTTAGAATCTACCTTATTAACTAACTCCTCGCCTCTAATAACACCTATTGTTTTAAAACCATACACCTTACCAGCATAAGCAGTTGCAGCAATATGATTAGAATATGCCCCACCAAAAGTTAAAAGGGTACTTTTTTTTATGTCTTTTGCTTTTAGAATATTGTACTTAAGCTTTCTGTATTTATTACCAGAAATAAAAGGGTGGGTAAGATATTCAGGCTTTACAAACAGCTGATTATCAATATTGACATTTATTAAGTCTGATTTTTTCAACTAAATATCTATTTTTTTAACATTTTCATTAACAAAATGTTAAATTAGTTTTATTTTTTTTACATTTACTCATTATCCCTACATAATCTACCTTCTTGCTTACGCATATTTATATATGATCAATATGTTATTGATGGTTTAAAAATATGGATAATGAAGAAAAGATTACTCTTTCTATTAATTGTTTTCACAGCTTACAATATTAGTTTTTCACAAGATGACCCTTGTAGTGCTATTCAATTACCATTAAGCCCTGTTGGTTCTTGCACATATGTAGTTGGAGATAATACTGGAGCGACGGATTCGGACTTAATTAACCCAAATATTGATGCTCCTTCAGGGTGCGAACCAGTTAGCGCCAACTACAATGGTGCTGACGTATGGTTTTATATTGATCTTGGCCCTACTACAACAAGTTTACAAATAGATTTAACACACATAACTACCTCTAATTTTGATGATGGGGTTATAGCACTATATACTGGTACTTGTAGTGGAAACTTATCCATTGTGGAATGCGATGATGATTCAGGATCTGGTTTTCTTGAAGCCAATTTTAGTGTTTTGAATATGCTTACTCCCAATACAAGAGTTTATGTTAGAGTCTGGGAATGGGGCGGTTTTGATGAAGGGACATTTAATATTTGTGCATCAGAAGTCGTCGATCCTTGCAATAATATAACTAACATACCAACATGTGGAACTACACCTATAAATTCTATAATTGCTTCTGGTTTTGGTGCAATAAACGACTCAACATGCGAAGACGTTCCTGGTGATGAAGCTATTTATTCATTTACACCAACAGTTACTGGGAACTATACAGTCACTCAAATAGCTACTTTCGCTGATATCAATTACTTATATAATACGAGTTGCTCTACAACAGGCTGGACATGTATTGATGATTTATCTGGTAATAATGTAACTAGTGGGTCTTTTAGCATGATCGCTGGAACAACATATTATATTATGCTCGATTCTGAAAACAGCTCTGGAGGCAATGTAAGTTTCACATTAAACTGTCCTACACCACTGCCAGGATGTGGAGATCCTTTTTATGATAGTGGCGGCTCAACAGGTAATTATTCTAACAACGAATTAACTACAACAACTTTTTTTCCAGATACCGCTGGTGATGCCGTAACAGTAACTTTTACTGATTTTGACCTTGAATCAGGATGGGATTTTTTATATGTATATGATGGACCAGACGCAACTTATCCATCTTTAGGAACATTTTCAGGTACCGGAATTCCTGGTCCTTTTACCTCTTCAGACCCTACTGGTGCATTGACTTTTGTTTTTGATAGTGATAGCTCATTTACTTATAGTGGATGGGAAGCCAGTTTATCTTGTGCACCTTATGTTCCTCCTACAATTTGTGGATCTACGATTTACGATAGTGGTGGTGCTGGAGGAAACTATGGAGACAATGAATATAGTATTACAACTCTTACACCAGATATTGCTGGTACTGCTATTCTAGCTACTTTTACAGCTTTCAATCTTGAAAATGGCTGGGATTATCTAGAAGTTTTTGATGGGCCAAATAATACCTTTCCTAGTCTTGGTAACTTTACTGGCACAACAATACCTGGTCCATTTACATCTTCTCACCCTAGCGGATCATTAACCTTTGTATTTGATAGTGATAGCTCATTTACTTATAGTGGCTATGCTGTTGATATAACATGTATTAACACCTGTAATTTAATTATAACAGATACCAACTATCCTCTTGGCTCTAACGATTGTGATCTAGATTATGTAGAACTTACAACAAATGCTTTGCCACCGCCAGCTATCACCACTGTCTTTTCAGAAAGTTTTGATGGGGCAACCCTCCCTACTGGATGGACAGAAGTAAATGGAGCGGCAAGTGCCGATTGGATTATTTCTAATACAACTAATGCTGGCGGAACAGCCAATGAAGCTATGCTAGATTGGACTACTGGAAGTCATAACAGTACATGGAGGTTAAACTCCCCTTTAATAGATATAACTGGTTATACAAACCTGCATCTCAACTTTAGTCAAGATTTTGATGTTTTTGGATCACCAACATCTATTGGGATATATGTTCAAACGTCGACCGATAACACAACATGGACAACACAATATTCAAATTTGAATCCCACAGGTGATGTTATCAGTACTGAAAATATTGATATATCTGCACTAGATGGAAACAATAATCTTTACATTAGGTTTAGATTATCTGGCAATACTACTTATTTATTAAGCTGGGCGATAGACGACATTACAATTACTGCAGATGCTCCTCCTTCTCCACCTCAAATAACTTGGTCACCGGATAGTGATTTATATACTGATAGTGCACTAACAGTTCCTTATGTTGCTGGAAATTATGCAGGTACTGTTTATGCTGTACCAAACGGTGTTCAAACATATACTGCGACAGACCAAAATAGTTGCACAGATATGGTAACTGTTACATTCAATAAAAAAATATGGAACGGTACATTAGGTAATACAGATTGGAATACTGCTACTAATTGGATACCAAATGGTGTCCCCATGAACACCAACTGTATAACAATACCTGATACCGGAGGTTATGATCCTATAATTGATGGTACTACAAATGGTGTTGGCTATAATTTAACTATTGAAAATGGTGCTACTTTAACACAACAGTCTAATTCTACGTTAACCATTGTAAACTCTATAGATGTTGAAACTGGTGG
>JAGQZO010000165.1:6634-8142 GCA_020435515.1 Winogradskyella sp.
ATAGAGACACCAACATAAGAATCAATGATTATGTGTATTGGTCATCGCCTGTAACTAGTTTCAATATTCAGAATGTATCACCAGGAACACCTAATGGTTATAAATATGAGTGGCTTCCTACTTTATACCAAGGGGTTGGTCCACCTGGCAATATGGTCTTTGGTGAATGGCAAGGATATAACACTGGCCCAATGGCTATTGGTAAAGGCTATATCATAAAAGGCCCGACAGGACATACTGCAACGCCTTCAAACTATACCGCTACTTTTTCTGGAACGCCAAATAATGGTACAATAACTCAACCTATTGAAAGAGGAACGCATAATACAGGAACCTATACCTATCAACCATATACTAGCGGTGACATACTAACTATTACAAATGATGACGATAATTGGAACCTTATTGGCAACCCTTATCCTTCGGCTATTAATGCAATAGATTTTTTAACGCATACCAATAATGGTAACATCTCAGGAAGCGTTTATTTATGGACACATGGAACCAATATTGGCATAGGTAATACTGACCCATTCTATGATGACTATTTGTACAATTATAACGTAGCTGATTATGTTGCTTATAACTCAAGTGGCTCTTCTACACCAAGTGGATTTAACGGAAATATTGGTGCAGGACAAGGGTACTTTGTCTTGATGACCGATGCTGCTACAACAAATGAAACTGTAACCTTCGATAATACGATGAGAAGCAGCGCTTATGCTAATGATCAATTTTATAGAACTAGCAATCCTTCTGATATGGATGGCTCAGCTGCTAATAGAATATGGTTAGATTTTGTTACACCATCTGGTCAGACTAACACGACTTTAGTGGCTTATGTTGATGGTGCTACAAATGATGAGGACAGAATGTTTGATGCACCTACAACCAATGGAAATGGATTAGATCTTTATTCTTTAATTAATGAAGAAACCTATCTTATTCAAGGCCGTCAACTACCTTTTGATGTTAACGACCAAGTACCTATAGGTCTTAACATTACAGAATCTGGAATACAGACCTTAGCTATTAACACATTACAAGGTTTGTTTAATGATAGTAATCAAGATATTTTTATTGAGGATTTACTCAATGATACAACTCATAACATTAAAGAGTCGCCATATGCCTTCACTAGTGAATTAGGCTTTATTAATGATCGTTTTATCCTAAGATTTAACAATACTACTCTTGGACTAGATGATTTTGACACGTTAAGCGGAATATTCGTTTTTGAGGATAATGACAAACTAACCGTAAAATCAGATTATGGAACCATTGCCTCTATAGATGTATATGATGTTCTGGGAAGAGTGTTATATTTCAACAAAACGATTAACGCTAATCAATTTTCCATTGAATCAATTTCGCCTAGTAATGCCACATTATTGTTAAAAATTAAACTTGCAGATGACAAACAAAAAATAGCTAAGATTATTTTTTAAAAAACGTTATAAAATTCCAAAAAGGCCTCTTTTTTAAATAATTGAGGTCTTTTTCATTTG
>JAGQZO010000166.1:0-12710 GCA_020435515.1 Winogradskyella sp.
AATGACAATTATGTTATTTTTTAATTCCTTTTACCATTCTATCGTTTCCGCTTAAGTCTTTTCTTAACTCGACATTTTCAAATCCTTTGTGAGTTAATAAATCCTTCATCTCATTGCCAAGATACTGGTTAATTTCAAAATAAAGTGCGCCAGATTCCCTTAAATTATTAACAGCAAAATCCGATATGGCATTGTAAAAAACCAGAGGATTTTCGTTTTCTACAAACAAGGCCAAGTGAGGTTCATTGTCTAGAACATTGAGCTTCATTTCTTGCTTTTCGAGTTTACGTACGTAAGGTGGGTTTGATACGATGATATCGAAAAGCCCTTCCTGTATCTGCGAGATATCTTTCGCAATAGGACAGAAATCCTCATCTTCCAAATTAAGTGCATCACTTTTTATAAACTGAATATTTACATTATTGGCTTCTGCATTCTCTTGGGCTATTTTTAATGCGGATTCTGAGATATCAACTGCAAAAACTTTAGCTTCTGGCAAGTGTTTTGCTAAAGTAATAGCAATACAACCAGAGCCAGTTCCGATATCAAGGATTTTTAATTGACGATTGACGATTGACGATTTGAGATTAGAAGGCTCTGAACTCATAACTCTATACTCATAACTTTTCAAAATCCAATCAACGAGTTCTTCGGTTTCGGGTCTTGGGATTAAAACGTTTTCATTAACCTTAAACGTCAAACCATAAAATTCGGTTTCACCTAGAATATATTGAATTGGTTTTTGCTGTTTTAAGTCTTCTAGAATTGAAAAGAAAACATCTGTTTCATTCTTTGTCAGTGTAAATTCTGGTTCTAATAGTAATTGAATTCTAGCAATTTTAAGATGATGTTCTATACTTAGATAAAAAAAGCTAGACACCTCTTCTTTGCCATATAAAGCGTCTAATTGGTCATGAAATATGTTCTTTAAATCTTTTGCTTTCAATCTTAGAGTGTTTTTAGCATCCAAACTGTACATGAATAATGCCCTGTGTTTCCCATAGGCTTATCAATATATTCAAATCCCACTTTTTTGTATAGCTTTCTGGCATCATCCATATATGGCATAGTTTCTAGATAACAACTTTCGTAACCTGATATTTTTGCAAAATTCAGGCAAGTATTCATCATGGCAATTCCTAATCCTTTTCCTCTAGCCTCTGGGATAAAATACATTTTTTGTAATTCACAAACATTACCCTCATAATTGTCTAAGGGCGCAACACCAGCACCACCTAGAATATTTTCACCTTTTGATAAGACAAAATATTTGGTTTTGGGCTTACTGTAAGTTTCTGTCATACAATCTAAAGACACATCTTCATAGGCCGTACCGACTTTAGGCACTCCCATTTCTATTAAAACACTTCTAATAGCTTTTGCTATTTTAGGGTTGTCTTTTTGTTCAATTTCTCGAATAACTATGGTATCTTTACTCACCTTTATTTTAAACTTTAATACCGAATTTTTTCAAGGTATGAAGATAGTTATAATTACGTTTTGATGAAGAAAAGCAACGTTTTCATTTTGGTGATTTGTTCACTAGTTTTTAACTGTACCGTTAGAGAAAAACCTCAGTTTATTGGTATTGATAATTTTAAGGTCATGGATTCTAACATGAAGAATATTACCATCAGTGCAGATGCGGAATTTTCCAATCCTAACGATGTTGGAGGCACCTTACAAACAGATGCGCTAAAAGTCTTTATAAATGATAAAGAAATAGCCACATTCAGCTCAAAAGAATTTAAAGTCCCTTCTAAAGATACATTTAAAATTCCGCTTACTGTATCTGTTGCGACGGATAGCATAATTGACAAAAGTAACCTTAGTGGCCTACTGGGAAGTTTGCTTTCCAAAAAAATAAAAGTACAATACCAAGGTGATATTAAATATAAAGTTTTGGGCTATTCTTCCACCTACAAAGTGGATAAAACCGAAGACGTAAAAATAAAACTCTAGTTGCAAACTCACGAGAATTACATAAAACGTTGTCTGCAAATTGCAAAAAACGGGTTAGGTACCACCAGACCAAATCCCATGGTTGGTGCTGTAATTGTATATAATAACAGAATTATAGGTGAAGGTTTTACTAGCCCCTACGGAGGACCACATGCAGAAGTGAATGCCATCAATGCTGTTAATAACAAGTCATTACTTAAGGACAGTACAATGTATGTAACCTTAGAGCCTTGTAGTCATTTTGGCAAAACTCCGCCTTGCAGCAATCTTATTATAGAACACAAAATTTTAAATGTGGTTATTGGTTGTGTAGATGACAACCCTGAAGTTGCCGGAAAAGGCATTGCTAAACTTAGAGAGCACGGTTGCCACGTCATTGTGGGTGTTTTAGAAAAAGAGTGTAAAGAGCATCTAAAACGCTTCTTTACATTTCATAACAAAAAGCGACCTTATATTATTTTAAAATGGGCAGAAACACAAGATGGTTTTATAGCACCCAAAACAAAAGACGAACAAAAACCCGTTTGGATAACTAACATCTATTCTAGACAATTAGTACATAAGTGGCGTGCCGAAGAACAGGCAATTTTAGTTGGCACTAACACAGTGATTGAGGATAACCCAAGCCTTACCGTTAGAGATTATGAAGGACAAAACCCTATTAGAATTGTTTTGGACTTAAATAATAAATTAAACAATAATTATCTGGTATTTGATTCTTCTGCAAAAACCATGAAACTTACCAATAAAGAACTAAACATTAATAAACCTTTAGCTTCTCAGATTTGCCATATTTTATACCAAAACAATATAAACTCTGTAATTGTTGAAGGTGGCGCATATACGCTTCAAACATTCATTGATGAAGATTTATGGGACGAAGCGAGGCTGTTTATTGGCAAAACTCAATTCGGAGAGGGTTTAAAAGCTCCTAAGTTTAAAGGTAGGTTAGTTGCTGAACAACATATAATTGATAATTGTCTGAAAATTTACAGGAATGATTGATACGCTGATTTTTGATTTTGGTGATGTTTTTATCAATCTAGACAAGCAAGGTGCCATGCAAAACGCACTTAATTTGTTTAAGATGGACACCTTTGAAAAGGACATGATCACCACTAACATGCTGTATGAAGTTGGTAAAATTTCAACTGAAGAATTTATTGCATTTTATACGTCCAAATTTTCATATTTAAGTAAAAAACAAGTAATTGACGCCTGGAATTATATCTTAAGAGATTTTCCTAAGTACCGATTAGAGTTTCTTCAACAAATTGAAAAAAAACAACGCTATAAGCTCATATTATTAAGCAACACTAATGATATGCATATAGACTTTATAAAATCTAATGTGAGCTTTTATGAGGATTTTAAAGCGTGTTTTCATCAGTTTTACCTATCTCAAGAAATAAAACTTAGAAAACCGAATAGAGATATATTTGATTTTGTATTAGAAAGCAATCACCTAAAACCAGAACAATGTTTTTTCATAGACGACACAAAGGAAAATACAGACACCGCTGAATCTTTAGGTATTAAGGTTTGGAATATTGACGAAACCCGAGAAGACGTTATCAACTTGTTTAACCACAAAAATTTATTCCTTTGATTTTTCTAATATTAAGTGTCCTATCCTCAACGTCCATTTTTGTGTTATTCAAACTCTTCAAAAATCATAATGTTGATACACTCCAGGCCATAGTATTTAATTACATTACCGCTAGCTCATGTGGGATTCTTCTTTACGATAAAAAAATTGAGGTTGTGGATTTTGTTGATGAACTCTGGTTTTATGTAGCGCTTGCATTAGGGTTTTTGTTTATTGCCATATTTAATGTGATGGCACTTACCGCACAGAAAAATGGTTTGTCCGTAGCTTCTGTGGCTAGTAAAATGAGCGTGATTATACCAGTTTTGTTCGGTATTATTATTTACAAAGAAAGTGTTGGTTTTTATAAAATATTAGGAATAATACTTGCCTTAGTAGCTGTAGTCTTAGCATCTATAAAACCAAAAAGCAAAGTTAAGCTAAGCAGATCTATTTATCTTCCCGTTATATTATTCTTGGGATCAGGTGTTATTGAAACCAGTGTCAATCATTTTGCACCTGACGGTAACATGCCTTTATTTTTAGCTATTATTTTTGCTAGCGCTGGTGTTATTGGTTTTATAATGGTTGGTTTAAAATCATTTAAAGCCAAACAACGTTTTAAGCGCAAAAGCATACCTTTTGGAATAGCTTTAGGTTTAGTAAACTACTCCTCAATGTATTTTTTATTAAAAGCCTTGCGAGTGGAAGGACTCGAAACATCCTCTGTTTTCACCATAAACAATGTAGCAGTTGTGGCCGTGTCTTGCTTAATAGGTTTGCTGGTATTTAAAGAAGTGATATCTTATAAAAACTGGATTGGAATTGGCCTAGCCTTAATTTCAATAATTTTAGTGACACTATAATGCAAACCGAAGACACATACAAAACCATTACCAAGCCATCAATTGGTGAATTATTCAAAGACAAAAACAGTAAGTTTATTGGGTATGCGTTTCCTTTAGAAAATGAAGATGATATAAAAAATCGCTTAGAAGAGATAAAAAAAGAACATCACTCAGCAAGGCATTGGTGTTATGCCTATCAACTAGGTACAGAAATAATAACCTTTAGAGCAAATGATGATGGGGAGCCAAACAACTCTGCCGGAATGCCAATTTACGGACAAATACAATCATTTGAGTTAACAAATGTACTTGTCATTGTAGTTAGATATTATGGTGGCGTAAAACTGGGGGTTAGCGGATTAATCAATGCCTATAAAACTGCTGCCAAATTTGCCTTGGAAGTATCTGACATTATTGAAAAAACAATTAATAAGAATTTTTTACTCAAATTTGAATACAAGAACATGAGCAAGGTGATGCGACTTGTGAAAGAAAATCAAATAGAAATATTAAAACAAAAACTGGAGCTTGATTGTTTGTTTGAAATATCTGTCAGAAAAGGTAACGCTTCAAAAATATTTGAGTTGTTTAACCAATTTTTTGGTGTTGAAATAGATGAATTATAACGAATAATTTTGCAGTTTGTCTAAAAGATATTTTGGGCATCTTGTAGGTTTATTTCGTTTTGCGTCTATAAATGCCAAAATTGTGTTACCCGTAGCCAATAATTCGTTCTTGTTATTTCTCAATTCATAATCAAATTCTATTGAAGCGGTAGGCATTTTTTTTAACTTAGTTTTTACTTTAAGAACATCGTCATAACGTGCTGAATTTTTGTAGATTATCTGTAATGAAATTACCGGGAGCATTATACCTTCTGCTTCCATTGCACTGTAACTAAGACCAAACTCACGTAACCACTCAGTTCTACCCACTTCAAAGTAAACTGCATAGTTGGCATGATATACAACGCCCATCTGGTCTGTCTCGCCATAGCGGACACGTATTTTTGTTTCGTTATAATTCAAAATTTAGACTGATTTTTAAATAAAAATTTGTAGTTTTAAAGGATTTTAAACATGAGAAAAAAAATATTAAAATTCAACACGAATTGATTTTTTTTTTAAATATTTTGTTCACATATTTGTCATGTTCAAAACGCTAAGAGAATCCTTATTCTCTTTTTTTTTGCTAATCTAACTAACAATATAAAATCTAACTAAAAGAATGGAGATCACAGCGGAATCTGTATGGAGTAATTGTCTCGTTTTTATTAAAGATAATATACAGCCTCAAGCCTACAAAACTTGGTTTGAACCCATACAAGCCGTTAAACTTGCCGGTAATGCCTTAAGTATTCAAGTGCCAAGTAAATTCTTCTATGAATGGTTAGAAGAACATTACGTTAAGATATTAAAAGTTGCTCTTACTAAAGAATTAGGTGATGATGCCAAATTGGTATATGTTATAAAAATGGAAAACACCTATGGCAATAAGCAACCTTTTACCGAAAAAATTCCTAGCTCTAACAGAACACCTGTAAAATCGCAAGAGGTTGATGTTCCTTTTAATAATAAGAGTCCTGAATTAAAGAATCCATTTATAATTCCTGGTATAAGAAACGTAAAAATAGAGTCTCAACTAAACCCTAGTTACACTTTTGAAAATTTCTTAGAAGGTGACTCTAATCGTTTAGCTAGAAATGCAGGGATTGCTGTTGCTAATAAACCTGGTGGAACTTCTTTTAACCCGCTTTTGATTTTTGGTGGAGTTGGTTTAGGAAAAACACACTTAGCACATGCTATTGGTGTAGATATTAAAGACAAATACCCGGAAAAAACGGTTCTATACATTTCTGCAGAAAAGTTTACCCAGCAGTATATAGATTCTGTAAAAAAGAATAATAGAAATGATTTCATTCATTTTTATCAAATCATTGATGTTTTAATTATAGACGATGTACAATTCTTGTCTGGTAAAACAGGCACTCAAGATGTGTTCTTCCATATCTTTAACCATTTACATCAAAACGGAAAGCAAGTTGTTTTAACAAGTGACAAGGCACCTGTTGATATGCAAGATATTGAGCAGCGCTTATTATCTCGTTTTAAATGGGGACTTTCGGCTGAATTACAAACTCCAGACTTTGAAACCAGAGTTTCCATACTTAAAAACAAACTTTACAGAGATGGTGTAGAAATGCCAGACGAAATTGTAGAGTATGTAGCTAAGCATATTAAAACAAACGTTAGGGAATTAGAAGGTGCTATAATCTCATTGATTGCTCAATCCTCTTTCAATAAAAAGGAAATCACAATAAACTTAGCTAAGGATATTGTAGATAAATTTGTAAAAAACACCAAGCGTGAAGTATCTATAGACTACATCCAGAAAGTAGTTTCCGATTATTTCCAAATGGATGTTAGTACACTTCAATCTAAAACACGTAAACGTCATATTGTACAAGCGCGTCAGTTAGCCATGTTTTTTGCTAAAAAGTACACAAAAGCTTCCTTAGCAAGTATTGGTTCACAAATTGGGCAACGCGATCATGCCACTGTATTACACGCATGCAAAACAGTAGATAATCTCTCTTCTACTGACAAACAATTTAGAAAATACGTTGAGGATTTATCCAAAAAACTATCGCTTTAAATTACTACTAAATGACTCGAATTTTAATGGTGTGTCTTGGCAATATTTGTCGTTCGCCATTAGCTCATGGAATTTTAGAATCAAAACTTAACTCTTCTGAGTTTTATGTTGATTCTGCAGGTACGGCAGCTTATCATGTCGGTCATCAACCCGATTCTCGTTCAATTCAAATCGCAAAAAATAACGGCATAAACATTAGCCATCAAACCGCAAGGCAATTTAAGGTTTCAGATTTTGACAGGTTTGACTATATCTATGCTATGGACGCATCTAACTATACTAACATTATCAGTTTAGCAAGAAATAATTCAGACATAGGTAAGGTGAAGTTGTTTTTAGAAGAAAACCCTAATGTTTCTAATAAAAATGTGCCCGACCCTTATTACGGAGAAATGAGTGATTTTGAATACGTTTTCGATTTGATAAAGGATACTTCAATAATTATTGCAAAAAGACTTCTTGAAGATTAAGCAGAAACTTCCAATCAATTCTTTGATTTTTCGTAACTTAGAAACGTTAACGCTTCAAAAAATAACGCTATGAAAAAACTGATTACCCTTCTTTGTACCATTTGTATTACCTTTAGTTTCGCTCAAGATTTGGAATTAGAATCTTTTGCCACAGGCTTTAACAGACCTGTAAATATTAAACATGCTGGTGATGACAGATTGTTTGTTGTAGAACAAGATGGTATTATTAAGATTGTAAACTCTGATGGAATGGTTGAAACCACAAACTTCTTAGATATTGATGACCGTGTTAGAAGTATTGGGAACGAACAAGGTTTATTGGGCTTAGCTTTTCATCCAAATTTTGCAACTAATGGCTATTTTTTTGTTAACTATACCAATAATTCTGGAAATACTGTTATTTCTAGATTTTCAAGAATAGGTGTAAACCCTACAATTGCTGACCCTAACTCAGAATTAATTATCTTAACCTATTCTCAACCTTTTAGTAATCATAATGGTGGCGAGCTACAGTTTGGTTCAGATGGCTATTTGTACATCTCGAGTGGAGATGGTGGTTCTGGTGGTGACCCACAAAATAACGGCCAAAATCTTGATAGCTTATTGGGAAAATTACTTCGTATAGATGTTAATAATTCTACGGCTTCAAATCCTTATGCAATACCTGCCGACAACCCTTTTGTTGGTAACGCTAACGCAAGAGATGAAATTTGGGCTTATGGTTTACGCAACCCTTGGAAATTTTCTTTTGACAGTGCAAATGATGATTTATGGATTGCGGACGTAGGTCAAAATGCCAGAGAGGAAATTAATCAAGCGGCTTCTACCGATGCTGGACTTAATTACGGCTGGAGATGTTACGAAGGAAATAGCAGCTATAATTTAAGTGGCTGCCCAAATAGTAGCACATTGACATTTCCTGTATCTGAATATTCGCATTCTGGCGGAAGATGTTCTATTACTGGAGGTTATGTTTACAGAGGCTCAACATATCCAAATTTAGTAGGCACCTATTTGTTTGGCGATGTATGCTCACAAGAGATAGGGTATTTAAAATTTGAAAATGGCAGCTGGAACTCTACTTTTGAAAGTTTTTCTGGTAATTGGGTTGCTTTTGGCGAAGATATTAACGGTGAACTTTATGTTTCTAATCTTGGAGGTAATATTTTTAAAGTTACAGATTCGCTTCTTAGCATTGATGAAAACAACCAAAATTCTATTTCAATCTATCCTAATCCAGCCAATACTATTCTGAATATTGATTTTCCTAGTGGAGCTATCAACGAATCAACAATTATTGAAGTTTATGATATACAAGGAAAGTTAGTAAAGTCTGTTGCAAAAGATAATAATGATACTTTTACAAGCATAAATATTTCAAACTTGAAAAGTGGTTTTTACATTCTCAAAATAAAGTCTGAAGATGGAAAAAAAATCACTCAAAAATTTGTGATAAACTAAAATGACAAGCTCAAAAGGCCAATTATACCTTATACCTACAAGGCTTGGCGACAATCCTCCACTAGAGGTATTGCCCATTTCAATAAAAAAAGTGATTGAAGATGTTGACTATTATATTGTTGAAAACGAAAAAACCGCCCGTCGTTTTATAAAACGTATTTCACCAAATAAATCTCAGCCTTCACTTAAGTTGAGCGTACTCAACAAATACACAACTGAGGAAGAACGAAACACGTTTTTAAATCCGTGTTTAGAGGGCCGTAATATAGGATTACTCTCAGAAGCTGGTTGTCCTGCGATTGCAGATCCTGGTTCCGATATTGTGGGTTTAGCGCACAACATGAATGTAAAAGTAGTACCATTGGTCGGTCCTTCTTCTATAATACTAGCTCTAATGGCTTCTGGCATGAATGGCCAGAGCTTTTGCTTTAACGGTTACTTGCCTATAGACAAAGTTGAACGCAAAACTAAACTGAAAAGCTTAGAAAGATTATCATCCGAACACAATCAAGCTCAAATTTTTATAGAAACACCATACCGAAACATGAAAATGCTAGAGGATTTATCAAATGTATTACATCCTGATACTAGGGTTTGTGTGGCGTGCGACCTTACTTTACCTAGCGAATTTATAAAAACGCAGACAGCAAAAGATTGGAAACACAATAAAGAAGACCTGCATAAAAGGCCAGCTATCTTTATTATTCAGAAAGCTTAGATTCTAGCTTTAGCTTTTTTGTTTGGTTCAATTATAGAAGTATCGTAACCAGAAAACTTTTTCATATAATACTTTACCGTAGATCCGTAAGCATCAGAAAGATTATAATCTCCATAACTACGTAAAAACTTTTTTACCGTACCAGGACCAGCCAAGTGTGCAGCTGCTAAAATTCCAGACTCAGTAACCTTTACACCACCGATGTACTTGCCTTCAAAACGCTTGATATCTTTTCTTAGAATCCATTTGTTTCGAGAAGCATTAGCCATAAATGCCTTTTCTTGAAGCTCTGGATTATATAAGAAATGATTTGGATTATAGACACCTAACAACTTTAAAGTTTCAGCACCAAACTGATACTTACCTAAATAACCAAGTGTGTTAACTGTAAAATAATCTCCTCTAGATTCTTTAAAAGCTAAAGCTTCCTTAAAACCTTCAAAAGATTTACCCAGATGAGGTGTGAAAATATTAGAATTAGATAAATCTGAGCCTTCAGACATGGCTAAATCAGATTTTATGTTGTAGTTTAAATCTAATCCATCTGTAGAATACATTTCTGTGTCTAAAGAAGAATTTGGGTAAAGTGCCAATGCAATTACAAAACAAATTGAAAATGGCAACATGTAATTCTTAACGCTATTTTTTATCATAACAGCCAATTTTTAACTGATAAAACTTTCCCCATAAGTATTTATCAAAATCGCGTGCAAATATACGAAATTTATTTAAATATTGAAAATCAACATGTTAAGGTTTGTTAAAAGTTATCAATAGTAGAAATAATGCATCTTTAAACGCCCTTTACTATTTAATTCCAATGCCGGGAAAGGCACCTTAATTACGTTTAAAACATCAAAAATGGTTTTCAAGAAGTGAGATTTTGTTTTAATTCTACTTAAATCTATGTCCAAGCTTAGATAGTATTGCCTTATCCTGTTTTGATTTATGAATAATGGATCATCCGGTTCACCTGTTAACATGCCATCTGCACCATAACCAAACGCTAGATTTAAACAATTTGGCAAATAATCTGTTTTTAAAAACGAATTTAGATTAACACTCAACCAATAGGTCTGACCATTATAATCTTTTAAGAACTCTTCAGACAATCCTTCACCAAGTTTGTCTGGTCGTTGTTCTGCAAATCGTGTTTGGTGAAACGAGTATTTTAAAAGTATACGTTGCTCTTCCCACAATAATTCCTGACCAACAAAAAGTCCTGTACCAAGAGTATTAGCAGCCATATCCGACCAAGAAAATCCCCATTCTTCTGAAAAGCCATCCATGACCTCAACAGCAGTTAAGAAACCTAAGCCTAAAGTTGATCCATATAAAAGTTGGTCTTTTTTCCCAACACCTGCCCAATTGAGAGAGTTAGATCCTATTCTACCTAATTGATATGAAGAAAATACATGGCCTAATTTATCCATCTGCAACCATTCTCCACTATCATTAATAGTTTTAAATTTTGAACGCGGATAATCTGCATACCACAACTGATCTAAACCTATTAATGCTGTAGCTGCCAATGAAACCTCAGAAATAACCACTACTTTTCTTCGTGACTTATTTAAAGAGTCACTTGGTTTTAAAAACTGATTAACTTTTGATTGCGCAAAAAGAGATCCCATAACACAAAACAAAAGAATGATATGCGCTACGAAATACTTCAAGCCTTAACGGTTAATCCCTTGTGAAGATAAATACCTATGATACTCTCTGGCATTATTATTATGCTGTGCCAAGGTTTTAGCAAACTTATGATAACCCAAACGCTTTGCATCGGCAGCAAAATAAAGATAATTATGTTTTTCAGGATTCAAAACCGCATTTATTGCTGACAAGTCTGGCATTGCAATAAGTCCTGGAGGCAAACCAGAGTTTTTATAAGTATTGTATGGTGAATCAATCTCTTTATGAACATTAAGTACACGACGTATTACAGTATCCTTATATTCTGGCAATTGATATGCTGCAAACTTTAATGTAGGGTCAGCATCCAATCGCATTCCAATTCTCAATCTATTTAAGTAAACACCTGCTACTCTAGGTTGCTCGTCAGCCTGCTTAGATTCTTCATGAACAATTGATGCCAAAGTCATAACTTCATCAGGTGATAAGTTGAGTTTTTTTGCTTTTTCAAGCCTTGTTTCATTCCAAAAGCGATGATACTCTTTTAACATTTTGTCTCTAAACTCTTCAGCAGAAGTATTCCAGAAAAACTCGTAGCTATTTGGTAAATACATCCCTAAAGCCGTAGCTTTTGTGAATCCATTTTTATCCAAAAAATACTTATCTGTCATAGCTTTAAGCAGCGACAAACTATCAGCTTCAATCTGAGTGCTAATTCTTCCTGCTAAATCCTCTAAACTATGCTGATTATTGAAGGCTATTTTTATGGGCAAGTTTTTACTTCTAATAGAATTAATAATCTCATTATTATTCATCCTTTTTGAAATGGCAAAGCGTCCAGCCTTAATGTTAGATGTATATTTTTTCTGTTTAGCCAAGGCATCAAACGAACCCATATCTTCTAACAGAGGCTCTAGTTGCTGTCTCACCTGAATATAATTGGCATTGGTAGGGACATAAATATATTCTGTTTCGGTTTCAAACTTTGTGTTTGGCTGAAACATGGCTCCATAAATATAGTAGGCAATAGCACCAAAAATTACCAACCCAATTATAGCTACTGCCCAAAGTATTTTTTTTATATACATATATTAATTATTAATACGCTGTAACATGTATTCGTTTGAAAATTGTTGCCCATCAAAGCTCCAATCTTCTTTTAATCCTATTTTTTTGAAACCATTGTTTTCAAATAATCTCAAACTAGCTACGTTGGTTTCTATAACATTGGCATACAACTGATGTAATTGAAGGGATTTAAAGCAATAATTCACTAATAAATCTAAAGCCTCTTTACCATAGCCTTTATAACGATTTGCTTCATCTTTTATTAAAATGCCAATACCTGCACGTTTATTTTTAACATCAAAATC
>JAGQZO010000166.1:12780-14076 GCA_020435515.1 Winogradskyella sp.
GCTTCAAAAATATCCTGTTGTGCATTTTCAAGATATTGTCTCAATGTAAATCTTGAATAAGGGGTCTGTGTATCGCTTAAAGCCCATAGTGACGTATCGTTTTCAATCTCATACACAAAATCGAGATCCTCAGGCTCTAAAGCTCGTAAATAGATATGTTCTCCTTTTAGACTTACCATTCTATTTCTCCTTTAAAAACCTGTTCTGCAGAACCAATCAACCAAATATCTTCATATCCATTAGCACTTTTAGTGAAATGTACCATAAGTTCACCTCCTTCAACTTTTAATTCAACTTGGTTTTGCTTCGTTTTATTAATCTTGTGCATCGCCAGAGCTACAGCAGTAACGCCTGTTCCACAAGATAAAGTTTCATCCTCTACTCCACGTTCGTAAGTTCTTACTGCAAATCGGTTGTCTGCTAACTGTTCAACAAAATTTACATTACTACCAACTTCATTATATGGTTCACCATATCTAATCTTGGATCCTTTTGATTTAATATCTAAGGTTTCAATATTTGATACCATTTCTACATGGTGTGGTGATCCTGTATCTAAGAATAAATGGTTTTCAAATACATCAATCGTATCGACATTTTGCATCTGTAAATGAACTATATCGCTTTCAATTTTAGCTTTATGCAAACCATCTATTGCCAAAAATTCAGTTTCATTTTCAATAATGTCCAAAAACCTTGCAAAGGCAACGATGCAACGTCCACCATTACCACACATGGTACTTTCTTTACCATCAGAGTTATAGTACACCATCTTAAAATCTGAAGATGTGTCATTTTCTAAAAGAATAAATCCATCTGCACCAATGCCAAAACGTCTGTCGCACAACTCTGCAATACGTTTGGTATCGTTTTTGTCTATTAGTTGCAAACGATTATCAACGATAATAAAGTCGTTTCCTGTGCCTTGATATTTGTAAAATGTCATTATCATAACTGTCGCACAAATATAAGAATAATAGACTGTATTGAGCGATGTTAAAAGGCAGTTAAAGTTGACGTTAAATAGTCGTTAAAATGAAAATTAACATTCAATATATATCTAAATTTAAACGTTAAAAAGAAAACTTAAATCCTGAAAATTATGAAGAAGATTCTAACTTTAGTCGGTGTTTCGGTATTGGGTGGTCTAGTAACCTTAGGTGGTTATAAGCTTTTTATTGAAAAAGAACAACCAGAGCAACTAGCCGTAGAGCAGGTTTCTGACTTACCTATATATGTACCTACAAATACAACAGTTAACAGTACTGCTGCAATGACACCAAACTTTGTGGATGC
>JAGQZO010000167.1 GCA_020435515.1 Winogradskyella sp.
CAAATCCCATGAAAAATGCACTGTATTTCCCAGTTTTCCAAACAGATGCTTCTGCTCTGTTGGGTTGGTTTGCTCCTAAATTCTGCCCAACTAAAGTTGCTGCTGCATTACTCATTCCCCAAGCAGGCATGAGCGTAAACATCATAACACGAATAGCAATAGTATAACCTGCTAAAACTTCGCTACCAAATTCGCTCATAATACGCATTAAGAATACCCATGATGACGTACCTATTAAAAACTGACCTATTCCACCTAGAGAGACCTTAATGAGGTTTATCATAACTGCAACTCGGAGTACCAAATCCTTAAATCCAACCTTTATTTTACTCCATCCATAAAATAATACCATAAGCTGAAAAATCACTGCTGTACCTCTACCAATTGTTGTTGCGATTGCTGCTCCTTCTACACCAAATGCTGGTACTGGCCCAAATCCAAAAATGAAGATTGGGTCTAAAATTATATTTAGTCCATTAGATAGCACCAAAGCCCACATGGCAATTGAAGCATCTCCCGCTCCCCTAAAAATAGCATTGATTAAAAACAAGAGCATTATAGTAACATTACCACCAAGTAAAACCCTCGTGTAACCATAACCTTCAGCAATTAAATCAGGTTCACCTCCCATTAATTGTAGAATTTCCTTGGGAAACATAATTCCAAAAACACTAATAATAGCTGCCACAATTATACCCAAACCAATAACCTGTACTGCGGCTTGAGACGCTCCTTCCCTATCCTTTTCACCTATACGCCTAGCGACAATCGCTGTAGCCGCCATGCTGAGACCTATGGCAACAGCATAAACCAATGTAATTACAGATTCTGTAAGACCTATAGTTGCAACAGCATTAACACTGACTTGGGACACATAGAAAATATCAACAATAGCGAAGATAGATTCCATAAGCATTTCTAAAATCATCGGAACAGATAGTAAAAAAACGGCCTTACGAATACTCCCAGACGTAAATTCTTGCTCTTTCCCAGAAATTGCGATTCTTAAATATTTAAAAAATTCTCGTATTGAAACTTTATTGGATTGCATAACTTTAAGATATACGATTAACAATGGCTAAACATATTCTAAATGTTTAACATATTTACATCACATGAAGTAGTGACGATTTTTATCTGAAGGGTAAACTAAGCAATCATAATAGCACAAATATGCGTATTAATTTCGAAAAACAATAAAATAAGGAGAAAATTAATCATTTTTACTTGCTCTATTATAAGCCCTAATCATAAGGATAGCCCAAACAGCAACTAAAGCTATAACGATAACAGAAAACCATAATACTATATCATTTGCCACCATTGTCTACGAGTTTTAAATATATCATAACACCTAATAAGGTAGGTGCCCAAAGGCCAACAAATAAACCATGCATTTGGTCTCCTGTTAAAAATAAGTATTCGGCAACAAGGATAATAACTGCGCACAAAATCAACATTAATACGTTTGCAGTTCCCATTTTTTTGAAGTAATCCATCTTTGAGGGTTAGTTTAATACCTCAATTTAAGAAAAATTATAATCACATTGTAAAAGCAATTCGAAATATAATTTATTTGTAATAAGCTTTATATTTAAAAAATGCTGCAGTAGCTAATACTGTTATTATAATTAAAGTGTAGGCAATAATCTCAAAGCTTAGAATTTGATCACCGCTTGCATAAGCATGTAAACCCGACAAATAAAAGTTAACCCCAAAATAAGTCATTAGGATACTTCCAAAAGCTAATACAGACATCAAATTGTATATCCAGCGACCGCGCAAACCTGGCACTAAACGCATGTGTATAACAAAAGCATAAATCATAATACTGATTAAAGCCCACGTTTCTTTTGGATCCCAGCCCCAATAACGTCCCCAACTTTCGTTTGCCCACATACCACCTAGGAAATTACCTATGGTTAACATTATTAAACCTACCGTTAATGCCATTTCATTAATAATAGTAAGCTCTTTTATGTTGATGTCCATTCGTTTTTTGTTCTTTTTGGTCGTAAAAATCATTAATAACAATGATACTACTCCTAGAATCATTCCTAAAGTGAAAGGCCCATAACTAGCCACAATAACAGA
>JAGQZO010000168.1:0-10515 GCA_020435515.1 Winogradskyella sp.
CCTACTTCACTAATGCCTTGCACAAACATAAAGGCTTTAGGGTCTTTTTCTGAAATGGCTTTTTTTATTTTATGAACTTCCAATCGTGTTACTACAGCTACAATAATATCGCAATCGTGTTTTACACCAAAGGTCCCTGGAAGATTTCCGCGTTCGCCTTTATATACTGTAATGGCCTTGTTAAAATCGTTTACTATCATTTCTTTTATCATTTCTGAATTTGGAGATATGATGGTTAAGGAAATAAGTTTTTCAAAACCATCTACCACGTAGTCTGAAACTTTTACAGCCGTAAAAAATGTGAGAATAGAATACATAGCCTTTTCCAACCCTAGGAAAATGGCGATGATTAAAAATATTGTGGTATTGATAGCCATAATAATCTCTGAAGTCGTTAATCCAAACCTTTTATTGGTGAATTCAGCAATGATTTCAAGACCATCAATGACACCTCCGCCTCTAATTACAAAGCCAATACCCAAACCTACAAACACACCTCCAAAAGCTGCAACTAGAAAGTGGTCTTTTGTAATCTCTGGGACAGGTAGTACAATTAAAGCAATTCCCAAAAGAACTAAAGATAATAAGGAATTCATGGCGAAATTTTTACCTATTTTTTTGAATCCAGCAATAACAAAAGGAATATTCAACAATAATAATGGAATCCATACATCTATGTGATAAAACTCATGCACCAGAATTGATATTCCCAATAAGCCTCCATCTAAGAAATGATTGGGAATCATAAATCCCTTAATGGCTACAACAGCGCATACAACACCTATAAGTTTTAACAGTAAGGATTTGAAAGAGAAGATTGTACGCCAATCTAGTGATTCTGATAAAGTAGCATTCATTACATTTTGGTTAGTTAGGATTCAACTTAGTTACTAAAATACTGTTTTTAACATTGAGTATCTGCTAACTACAATTAAAACCATTAAACAAATTAAGCAAAATACTGTAAATCAACATTTTAAAAAAGTGTCTAGTTTTTTGGCACGCTGTTTGTTTTATTCATAATAGTTTAATTTAAAAAACCTTTATTATGAAACGGATTCTATTTTTTATTGCAAGTTTAGTGGCTTTTTCCACAACTGCATTCGCGACCACCACAACATCAGAAGCAGACGCTTCAACTAATAATTATGTGAGAGGTTATAGTAATTCTTTCATATTTACAGAAGGCGGCATAGAGTTCTCTGTTTACAGAGATGGTCAATTCGATTTTTATATTCCTAATTATGGTCCAGACGTAAATGTAAACATAGATGCACCAGGTTTTACACTTAGTTTTAATTCTGGCTATGATTATAACCCTTATATACAATATGATAGTTTTGGAGCAATTATTCAAATTGAAAACACTCCTATCTATTATGACTTTTACGGAAGAGTAAACCAAATTGGTGACATCTTCATCACATATAACAGTTTTAACAGAATCAGCAGAATCGGTGGATTAAACGTATACTATAGAAATAATGTGTTCTGGAGATATGATGGATATATAAATATCTATAACAGAGCTTACATCTACAGACCATGGCACAGATTCTACATTATTCCACCAGTAAACTATTGTGTAATCAATGTAAATCCGTATAGACAATATTACACACCTGTAAGACATATTTGGTATAGACCATACAGAAACAATGTTAGATACTACAATGTTAATGTAGGAAGACGAGGAAACTCTGAGGTTATTAGAAGAAATAGTAGCGATAACTATGTACAAACCCCTAGAAACAGAAGTGAGCGTACATTACAAAGAACGGTTAGCAGAAGAAATGCTGAAATTACTAGAGCACGTTCTACACGTTTAGCAGAACAAACTACTACACGTTCGACAAGAAGCTCTGCATCGCGTAATTCTGAAGCTAGTACATCTCGTACTGTTAATAGAGACAGTAACACCTCTGCAACACGATCTACAAATCGTATGTCTTCTCCAAATACAAGAAACAACAACGATAGTAGAAGTATTAGATCTACAGAATCAAATACTAGAGTATCAAAACCTACAAGGTCTACAAACTCTAACACTATCTCTAGAAATACAAATTCTAGAAATAATGTGACCCGAAGCAGTAGTTCTGTGTCTAATAAAGTGAATAGAACAAAAAATGCTTCGTTATCAAAACCAAATAGCACTAATTCTCGTACTTATAGTAGAAGTAGTCAAGATAGTAACAGACAACAAAGTACAGTTCAAAATAAAAGAAAGCCATCTTCAGTATCGGCAAGATCTAACACAAGTAGAAAAAGCGACCAAAGTTCTACAAGATCTTCATCAAGACGAACTAGAGGATAAAAGATAAAACATGATTTTTTTGGTTGGTTAGTAGAAGTCCCGTATGATGTATGCCTCAGAGCACCTTACGGGACTTCTCATTTAAAAAATATTATCTAGCAGTTTAAAAATAAATTAAGTTAGAGTTGCTTTACCACCTCACTCAATGTTTTTGTTAACTCTCGCCTACTAAAGGGCAGCAATCCAATAGCACGGACACTAAGATTGTTTTCCAAATAAGCCTCAAAATAGGATGTTATTTGGGTTTTTAATTTTTCTTTTTGATTGTAATTAAAATATACTCCCGTATTGGTTTTAGTTATAATTTGTTGCACATCAGAATCTTCTGGGCCAATTGCTAGAATGGGTGTTTCTGAAATTAAGTATTCAAATAATTTACCCGGAATGATAGCTTTGGTATCTTCTGAATCTATTTCTATCAACAATAATAAACGCGACTGCATTTGATATTTAATAGCTTCATCGTGACTTATATAACCAACAACATTAGCATGATTTTTAAGTCCTGAATTATTAATAGATTCAAGCACATCATCACTTACAACACCAATAAGATTAAGCTGAAACGCTTTTGAAAATGCCTCGTTTTCAGATATCAATTCAGATAAAACGTCCCACAAAACTTTTGGATTTCGTTCTGATAATAACGAGCCGATATGAGATAAGGTGAATTTTTCATCCTTCCCTTCTACTCTAACTGAATGTTTATCATAACCATTAGTAATCACCACAACAGGCTGATTAGTTTTAGTTGTAAATTCATTTTTGGTATGATTACTTGTAACAATAATCGTATCTGCTGAATTTAAAACTTCAGATTCTAACTGAAAGTGCTTTTGTTTTGAGGATTTTGTAAGCTTTAAAGCTTTATGATAGCCAATAGTTGTCCATGGATCTCTAAAATCGGCTATCCATTTTATATTTAACTTCTGTTTTAGTAGCAGTCCTATAACATGTAAACTATGAGGTGGACCTGTAGTAATTATCGTTTCTATTTGATGCTTTTCAATATAATTTGAAAGAAATTCAACCGAAGGTTTAATCCAATGCTTACGAGCATCTGGAATAAAGAAATTACCACGTATATAAAGCATTAAACGCTCAATGAATGATTGTTTTTTCACTTTAGGAATAACACCAGAGCTTATTTTTTTAGAACTCTTTCTTGATAATAAACTAGCTAATTGGTAAGGCTCCTTTATAGGTTGCTTTATGATGGTAATACCTTCCGGAACTTCAGCGACTAAACTTTCATCAACGATTGGGTAATTAGGATTTTCGGGACAATACACTATGGGTTCTATTCCAAAATCAGGTAAGTACTTAACAAACTTAAGCCAACGCTGTACGCCTGGCCCACCTGCTGGAGGCCAGTAATAACAGATTATTAATATCTTTTTCTTTAAGCCCATCCTAGCCTTACCAAAGAGAAGGAAATTTTTAATAACTAATCAACATCTTCATAATCAATTTCTTCACCAAGATTATCACTGAAATTTTTACCCTTATTAGGAATTTTGTCAATTACTGTTTCTCCTTCACTTTGCTTTTCTTTTCTTAATAATTCTTTTGGTCTATTAGAAGTATTTCCTATATGCTGCGAAAGATCACTTTCATGTCTCTTAGATTTAAATTGTAAAAACACACCCAACAACAATAAAACACCAAAAACAGCAGAACTAGCTAAGGCAATTCTACTTCCTGTTTCTATAACTTGTGGTTCAAACTTAAACTCAATGGTATGCTTTCCTGCCGGAATTTCCATTCCTCTTAAAACATAATTAACTCTAATGTGAGGTTTTAATTCTCCATCTATATAGGCATTCCAACCGTCTTTGTAATAGATTTCTGAAAAAACTGCAAAGCCATCTTCTGAGTTATTAGATTCATATTTTAGATAGTTTGGTTTGAATTCTTTGAGTTCTATTGAAGCTGTTGAGTCAATATTAAATGTTCTTACTGTTGAGTTCTTTTTCATTGTCGTCACAGCCTTACGCTTAGTATCCAGACTATCCAAAGCTTTTATTTCTTCATTAGCACTTGATAATTCTTCCAACTCACTAACAAACCAAGCATTACCATTTGTCTCGGGATTATCAAATGGAAATATCTGTCCTTGTTCTTCTGCAATAAAATACTTAGTATTCAGCATATTTAGAACATTCATATTATTGTTATAGATATGAAATTCCATTAAATCATTATAACGTCCTAATTTTGCTGCATGATAACCAAATAATGAATTATGAAAATACGCTGCTCTTGCTGGCTGACGCTGACCTTCGGAAGATAGGTCTAATACCCTGTAATGTCCTTTATCCTTTAAAATTTCTTTATCTGCTGTATTAGCTTGGTAAGGTCTATCTACTTTTATGGCTGAAACAAAGTTGTCATTATTAACGTAGTTTCTGTTTAACGAAACCAAGTCAAAGAGAATTAAAACTACAAATACAACAACAACTAAATTTTCAGATAATTTCTTCTTTAAAAAGAAATAAATTGTACCAGCAGATAATAATACTAAAACTAGAGATCTAATTGTATCTGTTGTAAAAAGTGATTTTCTGTCTTCAATTAGCGCATCTAAAAGTACATCTGGTATTCCTTGATCTCTAAAACTTTTAAAATCGAAAAGCATAGATTTAAACACTAAGAAGAAAATACACAATCCACCTGTTATGGCTACAGTATATTTAAGTGCCTTGAGCTTTTGTTGGTCTTTTTCAAAACTATTGAATACTCTTAGTAAAGCAAAAACTCCAAGCACAGGAATACACAATTCTAACAATACTTGAATTGATGTTACAGCTCTAAATTTATCATATAACGGTACATAATCAATAAAAAAATTCGTAATAAAACCAAAAGGTTCTGTCTTTCCGTAAGATAATAGCAAAGAAAAGATGGTGCCTGCAACCAACCACCATTTTAATCGTCCTTTTACCAAGAATAAGCCAAGAACAAACAAAAACAGAATAACCGCTCCTACATATGCCGGTGCTTCAACAATGGGCTGATCTCCCCAATACATAGGTGCATTCTTTGAAAGTTCTAAAGCTTCAATTGGTGAAGCTCCCATTGTTACATAAGTTTTGTAAGTTTTAGAGTCTTTACCAATATCTTCAGAATTGCCTCCTCCCATAAAACGAGGAATAAACAGGTTAAAGGTTTCTGCCAATCCGTAACTGTATTGGGTAATGTAATCCTTATCTAGCCCTGAAGTAGCTTCTTTTTCTGAACCATCAGTATTTATAGTCAACTCACTTTTCCCTCTTGTACTTTCTTTAGCATACTCTTGTGTTGCCATTAAATTGGTGGCATTAAGACTGACGGCAAGTAAAGCTGCAACGGTTAATAAACCTACCGATTTAAAGTAGTGAGGTAAAATTTTCTTCTTGTAGGCATCAATTAAATAGACAATACCTAAAATTATTACTAAAAATAAGAGGTAATAGGTCATTTGAAAATGATTAGCTACAATTTCTAACCCTAATGCAACTGTAGTAAGTAAAAATCCGAGAATATATTTTTTCCTAAAAGTAAGAATGATTCCTGCTAGCACAAATGGCATATAAGCTATTGCATGAGCTTTTGCATTATGCCCAACACCTAGTATAATGATGAGATATGTAGAAAAGCCAAATGCTAATGCGCCAAGTGCCGAGAGCTTATAATCCACTTTTAATGATAGTAGTAAAATATAAAACCCAATAAAGTATAGAAACAAGTAATCTGCGGGTCTTGGTAAAAACCTCAGAGTTAAGTCAAGCTTTTTGATATAATTATGAGGGTATTGCGCACCTAATTGATAGGTTGGCATTCCACCAAAAGCACTGTTGGTCCAATAGGTTTCCTCACCTGTAGCCTGAGCAAATTCCTTTTGCTGTTGAGCCATACCAATATAGTGCATAATATCGCTCTGAAATATTTTTTTGCCTTGTAAAACTGGGTTAAAATAAGCTAATGATAGAACAACAAATCCGACAAGAACTAGGATATGCGGTAAAATTCGTTTTAATGAAAATGACATGAAAATGTAACTAAATATGTTGGACTGAAAAGTACTTAAATTTTAATAATAATCTCAAATTTAGGACTACCAATATCAATCTATCTCTTCGTAGTCAATGTACTCACCTACTTTGTCGTTAGAAGATTTATGGTGCTCAGGCATTTTGTCTATTACGGTCTCGCCTTCTTTACGTTTTTGCTCATTACGCTGTTGAGACGGATTCTGAAAGCCACCAAACTGCTGTCCAAAGCGTTCTTCAGCTTTTTTAGCAACAAATTTTACCAAGTAGGGTGCAAAAATTCTAGAAAGAATCTTTAATCCGTACCAAACTAAAAGAATTATTAATATTGTTCTAAGTAATCCCATTGCTATTGCAAGATTTACGGTAATTTAGAGTAATGCTCAAAAATACAATTATACTTACTTATATTCCGTTATATTTCCTTAAAAAAACTATAAAATCTATATATTTGAACCTAAACCCATAAATAATGAGAGTTCTCAAACCAGTTTTTATTCTCCTTCTAGCACTAACCTTCAATATAGCAAATGCACAGTATACAGAGGTTATCAACTCCAATCGTCCAGGCGTATCAGAAAGCGCCTTTTCTGTCGGCACTAATGTTGTACAAGCTGAAATAGGTGCATTTACCGTAAAAGAAGAGCACACCCCTTTACAGTATGAAGTATCAGGATTTGGAATAGATTTTTCAATAAGATATGGTTTATTATTTGAGCAACTTGAAATTTCATTGGACGGTGTTTATCAAAATGATAATATTACTTATAATAGTGCTTCCGTACCTTTTGAAGACAAACGTTCTAATTTTAGAAACTTTACATTGGGCGGAAAATACTTAGTATACGATCCTTATAAAAATGCTGAAGAAGCAAAGCCAAATTTATACAGCTTCCATGCTAACAGAAAATTTCAATGGAAATCTTTAATACCAGCAGTTTCTGTTTATGTTGGTGCGAATTTTGACACAAAAAACAACCCCTTTGTGCCCTATAATGCTTTTAATAACTCTGGTAATGAGAGCGGAATTAGCCCAAAAGTCATGATAGCTACACAAAATAACTTTAATGGTGGTTGGGTATTTGTTATGAACCTAATAAAAGATAGGATTGGCTCTGATTTCTCAGACTTCCAATACATATTTACACTTACTCATTCCTTTACACCTCAATGGGTTATATTTGGTGAAGCACAAGGTATAAGTAGTGACTTCTATTCAGATAACATATTTAGAGTTGGTGGAGCTTATTTGTGGAGTAAAGATTTTCAGCTAGATGCTAATATTGCTTTTAATACCAAAGACACGCCTTCTGTATTCAATATTGCTTTTGGTGCATCTTACCGTTTAGATTTCCATAAAGACAAGAAAATTGACAATGGCAATGGTAATACTGGTGATTTCAAGAAAAAGAAAAAGAAGAAAAAGAAAAAAGAAGACGATTTCGATTCAGATGGCTTATAAATTTCTACATGATTACAGTTAAAGAAGTAACCGATAAAAAAGGTTTAAAAACCTTTGTTAAATTTCCGTTTTCACTCTATAAAGACTCAAAATATTGGGTGCCTCCAATTATAAAGCAAGAATTAGAGACTTTCAATAAAGATAAAAATCCAATATTTAAAGATGCTGAAGCACGTTTTTTCCTAGCATATAAAGGAACTGAACTTGTTGGAAGAATTGCAGCTATTGTAAATTGGCTAGAAGTTAATAAACAACAGATTAAAAAAATGCGTTTTGGTTGGTTTGACTTTATCGATGATTTAGACGTTAGTAGAGCATTATTAGAAACCATAGAAAACATTGGGAAACAACATCAACTTAAATATGCCGAAGGCCCAGTTGGGTTTTCAAACTTAGACAAAGTTGGCGTAATGACAGAGGGTTTTGATAGCATTGCTCCCATGATTACTTGGTATAATCATCCTTATTATGTAAACCATTATCAAAAACACGGCTACGTTATAGAAAAGGAATATTCCGAAAGTAAATTTCCTTTTAGCAACGTTAATCCTGAAGCATTTGCTAAAGCACAAGAGTTAATCAAGAGAAGATATAATCTAAAAGCCCTTAAATTCAATAAGACTGAAGAAGTAATGCCTTACGCAGACAAAATGTTTGATTTGTTTAACGAAAGTTATGCATCACTCTCCTCTTTTGTTGAAATTACGGATTTACAAAAAGAGTATTTTAAGAAGAAATTTATAAGTTTTGTCAATCCAGAATACATAAAGTTTGTAGTAGACGAAAATGAAAGACTTATTGGTTTTGCTATTGTTATGCCAAGATTTGCTGAAGCATTACAAAAAGCAAAAGGAAGATTATTTCCATTTGGTTTCAGGCATATATTAAAAGCTAAGAAAAATAGTAAGGATGTCATATTTTATTTAATCGGAATACATCCTGAATACCAAAACAAAGGTGTACATGCTGTAATATTTAACGAATATTACCGAACTTTTACAGAAAAAGGAATTAAAACCTGCTACAGAACTCCTGAATTAGAGGATAACGAAGCTATTCACAAAATTTGGAAACATTTTGACCCAGTAGTCTACAAACGACGCAAAACATTTAGAAAAGATTTATAAATCGAAAAAGGCTCTGCAAATTGCAGAGCCTTTTTAATTTGTAATATATAATAGGATTTATTCTCCCATTGCTGCCATTAAAGCAGCAGACATTCTTTTATATGTTCCATTTTCTAAACGCTCTCTAATGGCATCAAATGCGTCTAATGTCTCCCTTACATCCTCTAACGTATGTGTAGCAGTAGGAATCATTCTTAGTAGAATTAATCCTTTAGGTATTACAGGATAAACTACTATAGAACAGAATATTCCGTGATTTTCACGAAGATCTTTAACCAAAGCCATTGCTTCTGGTATACTACCTTTTAAATACACTGGAGTAACACAACTTTGAGTTGTACCAATATCAAAACCACGTTCTTTTAAACCAGATTGTAATGCATCAACAATTGTCCAAAGATTTTGCTTAAGTTCTGGCATTGTACGCAGCATATCCAATCGTTTTAATGCTCCAACTACAAGTTGCATTTGTAACGATTTAGCAAACATTTGAGAGCGTAGATTATACTTTAAATAATCAATAATCTCTTGGTCAGCGGCAATAAAAGCACCAGTACTTGCCATAGATTTTGCAAATGTTGCAAAATACACATCGATATCATCTTGTACACCTTGCTCTTCACCTGCACCTGCACCTGTTTTTCCTAAAGTTCCAAAACCGTGAGCATCATCAACAAATAATCTAAAATTAAACTTCTTTTTAAGTGCTACTATTTCTTTTAAACGACCTTGCTCACCTCGCATTCCAAACACACCTTCAGAAATCACTAAAATCCCACCTCCGGTTTGTTCTGCCATTTTAGTGGCTCTCTCTAGGTTTTTCTCTAAACTTTCGACATCATTGTGCTTGTAAGTAAAACGTTTTCCCATGTGTAAACGAACACCATCAATAATACATGCGTGTGCATCTACATCGTAAACAATGATATCGTCCTTTGATACTAAAGCATCAATGGTAGACACCATTCCTTGGTAACCGAAGTTTAACAGATAAGCAGCTTCTTTATTAACAAACTCTGCTAACTCATTTTGAAGTTGCTCATGTAAATCTGTATGACCAGACATCATACGAGCTCCCATTGGATAAGCAGAACCATATTTAGCGGCGGCTTCAGCATCTACTTTTCTTACTTCTGGATGATTAGCCAATCCTAAGTAGTCATTTATACTCCAAGTAATTACTTCCTTTCCTTGAAATTTCATTCTATTAGAAATTTCCCCTTCTAGTTTTGGAAATACAAAATAACCTTCTGCTTGTGCTGCCCACTTTCCTAAAGGTCCCTTATCTCTATAAATCTTTTCAAATAAATCCTTCATATGTTGCGTTTGCCATTAATCATAATCTCAAAACTCAAGAGAGTCATGAAATAGATTTTAGTTTTAATTTAGTTTTATTAGTATTTGCAAAATTAGATAATATTATCATCATTGCATAATATAATTTATCTAACTATTCACTAAGTTTTAAACATAAAAAAGCCTACCAAAAGGTAGGCTATATGCGTTTAGTTAATTCGTTTACTTTATATATTGAATTGTTGTAGAAACTTCATTTTTACTATCAAAAAAGCCTTGCTC
>JAGQZO010000168.1:10642-10791 GCA_020435515.1 Winogradskyella sp.
GCACCACTTGTATAACCAACAAATAAACCTTCTGTGTTAGAAATTTCTCTGGCTGTGTGTGCACTTTCTTCATCAGTCACCTTAACAAATCTATCTATAACGTCAAAGTCTGTTGCTGTAGGAATCAAATTCTTTCCTAAACCTTCAAT
>JAGQZO010000169.1 GCA_020435515.1 Winogradskyella sp.
AAAATGCCGATGCTATGGCACAAGCATTTGTGGCTAAAGATTATCATTTAATTTCTGGAGGAACGGATAACCACATGATGCTCATTGACCTTAGAAATAAAAACATTACAGGTAAGGATGCTGAAAATGCTTTAGTAAAAGCAGATATTACGGTAAACAAAAATATGGTGCCATTTGATACAGAATCACCTTTTGTAACCTCAGGTATTAGAGTTGGGACACCAGCGATTACTACCAGAGGGTTGAAAGAAAATGATATGGCTTATGTGGTAGATTTAATTGATGAGGTGATTAACAACTACGAAAATGAAACCGTATTAGAAGGTGTTGCTGAAAAGGTGAATGAATTGATGAGTGGTAGGCCTTTGTTTAATGCTTAATTATAACTATGTCATGCTGAACTAGTTTAGCATCTCATTTACATTATTAGATTTTGAAACAACACTTCGACTCTCTTCGACTTCGCTCAGTGACCGACGCTCAGTGTGACTGCTCAGAATGACAATATTAAAAAAGCCTCTCATTAATTGAGGGGCTTTTTGATATTTTGTATTAGAATTTAATCCTCAAAAACCACACTCTCATAAGCACCAGCATCAGGTTCAGGTACATTTCTAGATGTTCCTAAGATATCATTTAAGAAATTAAAATCTGTATTACCCAAACTATTAGCACCAGAATCTTCTCCAATGCGCATTAAGTTTTCAAAAGGATTTTCAAAATCTGGATCTGCATTAAATAGGTTGTCTTGGTAGCGCATGGCATCACTAAAATTATAATTACCTGTGCCTTCTAAATTGGGATTATCAAAACGGATAAGGCAATTGGTGAATTTAAAATTAAAGTCACCGCCTTCATTTTCTAATAATAATTCGGGATTATCATTACCATAAATAATGCAATTGGTAAACTCTGCATTTGTGGTATTGGTAAAAACAGTATTGTTTTCATCAACAACAAAATCATTTAGGAGTATAGAAGGAAACTGTCTAAAGCTACTGTTCCAATAATTAGCAATGGTACAGTGTGTGAAATTGTATTTTCCCCCTAAAGTACCGGCAAAAGAAGATTGCCCTGAGTTATTGATAACTACATTTTCTGCAGTGATGGAAGTCGCTCTTCCTAACAAACCAAATGCACTGGAATTATAAATTTGAGAATTAGTAATGGTTAACTTGTCGTTAGTGTCGTTTTGCCCAAATTCTGATAAAATACCAATAGTAGCATTTTTAATAGTGGCGTAATTGATAGTATTGTTTTCACTGCCATTAAATAACCAAATCGTTCCCCACTGACCAGGAATATTTTCATAAAGTGGTTCTAGTCTATCACTTTCAAGGATGACTTCATTTTCTAAAACATCTTGATCTGTGCTAAGTTCACCATTGATATTTAGTGTGCCTCCTTCGGTAACAATGATACCAGAATCTGCATGAAAATGTACACGAGCACCAGGTTCCATCGTTAAGGTTTGTCCTGCTCCAACACCAGCATAACCATATATAACATAAGGCTTTTCGTTGGTAAATGTAAGTTCGTCGTTTTCTAAATAGCGTCCTTGTAATGTAGTTTCGTCTGGAGTGCCATCTCCATCAACATCAAAGGTTAAGGTTTCTATAATGCCAGTATCTTCATCTCTATTTGCAAAAATAAATACGGCATCTTTAACTAAAGTTACTAAGTCAACATCTTGCTGGTTACTGCCAGCATCAAACAGTATTTTGTCTGTGTATAAAAACTGATTTTCTAAAGTTGAAAGTGTAGAAATATCTATGGTAGTTTCAATAAAAATGAACAAACTATCGTTGGCTAAAAGTTCTACATTCTCAAAGAATTTTCCTTCTTGTGCACCTTCTAAACCTGTGGTACCATCTACATTCATTCTGTAAAAGGAATTCACTCCGTTTTCTAGTTGAATCGTTGGGATGACGATATCATCATCACTTCTGTTATATACTTTTAGGTTGTAGGTGCTAGAGCCAATATTGGTGAAAACGGTGTCTAGATAAACCGTGTCGCGTTCAAATTCTAAGTTGCCTGTGCTTGGAGAGAATTCAAAGTCTTTTCGGCATGAGCTCCAGAATACTAAAACAATAAAACAAATGAGGAAGGATAACAATCGCTTCATAAGAGATAAATATAATTTGGCTTAAAAATATAACTTTTGAAGTTATGATTTATTATGAATTATTGCAATTCTCTTGGTCAATTTAGTCTTTTGTGACTTTTTCTTCACCATATTCTTCGAGCAGGATAAGGAATAGTTGACTGTTAACTACCAATTCTTCTAATAACATCATTTTGTTTTCGTCCTTTAATAATTCGGAACTAATCCCTTTTGCGGAACAGAAATCATAGAAGAGTTTTGCTTTATCCTCAGGTATTTTAAGGTTTTCTGTGGCCAATCGTTTGTTGAAAAATGAGCTTGTAGCAAACAGAGAATCCATCTGCTTGTAGGTAATAGGCTTATAAGTGGGTGGTTTGTACTTGTTTTTCTCCTTATTTTTCTTCTTTAAAAGTTTTACTACCAAACTTATGATACCCAAAATATTCCCTCCGTATTGAGCATTTTCAGGTCTATATAAATGCGGGTTTCGCTTCATGTCTTCTTTAATAAGATTATGAAGGTCTTGGTTATAGGTTTCTTCTTCAAAAACGGGTTGCTCTGGTTCTGATTGAATTTCTACTTCATCGAGCTCACTTACAATTTCTTCAACTTCAAAAACAGTAATATCATCCAAATGGTATTGCTTGACAATAACCTCTAGTGGATGGTAAAAAATAGATTGGAAAGAAATAGTGTCGTTTACTTTAGCTTCTATATTAAAGTCGCCATCTTGGTTTGTTACCGTAAGGATGTTTTGGGTTTTGTTAAGAACCTTCATATCCTTAACCACAGATTTTGAGTCGTAAACTTTACCTGATAAGACTTGTGCGGATATCTTGCAATTGAAAGCTAAAAGAAGTGTGAAAAGCAGTAAAAAGCGCATTATAGATTGATTGATGCTTTAAAGAAACGAGTTATCAACTAAATTGAACTAAAGATTAAAAAAACTTTAACCTAAAGAAATGTTAATCAAACAATTTAGCGATTTCTGAAGGTATTCTAGTAGGCTTTTTTGTGTTGGCGCTCATAAAACACCATTTGGTTTCCGATGTTACTATGAGTTTAGCATTAGAGTTATTGGTAATTTCTACATGACGAATTGAGGTGAGGCCTTCGGATTTTGAAACAAAAGTCTTTATGTTCAATTCATCACCCAATAATGCTTCTCCTTTGTAGTCTATATGATGGCTTAGCATTACCCAGAAGTAGTTATTTAAAACAGTTTTTGGTGCATTTTTTAACCAATGTGCTTCAGCAATGTCCTGTACCCACTGCACGTACCGCACGTTATTGACGTGGTTGAGTTGGTCTAAGTCGTTTTTAGAGACTGTGATGGTTTTTTCAAAAGTCTGCAAAGTGTGTTTATTGCTTTTTAATTTTTACCTCAAAAAGTTTGTCCCAGTTTTTACCAGTTACAAAAATGGTTTTACGCTCTGGATGATAGGCAATACCGTTTAATACATCTAGCTCTTGGTGTTGTGATACTAACTCCTTTAGAGGTGTAAAATTAATAACTCCTTCTACTCCTCCTGTTTTTGGGTTAATAATAACCACACCATTTTTTTGATAAATATTGGCAAATATTTTTCCGTCAATCCACTCTAGTTCATTTAAGCTTGGGATTTTTCCTTTTTCGGTGTACACTTCGATGTGTCCTTTTTCTATGAGATTTTCAGGATTTAACATCCAAATCTTTTCGGTACCATCAGATTTATACAGTGTTATACCATCATTACAAATTCCCCAACCTTCTTTACTTGTGCCGTAATTGAAGGTTTTTAGTTTTTCAAACGTATTAATATCATATACAAAGCCTCGTTTGGCTCTCCATGTAAGTTGGTATAATTTTTCGTCTAAAATTGTTAAGCCTTCACCAAAAAAGTTATCATTCAAATCAACATTTTTTAAAACGTCTCCGGTTTCAAAATTTACTTTTCTAAGTTTAGATTCTTTGTATTGCCCAGTGCTTTCGTACAATTCACCATTATAAAATTCCAAACCTTGCGTGTAAGATGTAATGTCGTGCGGATAGGTGTTTACAATTTCGTAATTGTATATAGATGGGATTATGTTATTGTAAATGGTAATACTTTTACTAACCGTTTCAGTTTTATCATCATAATGTACAGTTGCAACCAACGATTTTTCACCTAAGGTTATATTCTGTAACACATCATCCTTTGTAATTGTTTTACCATCTAATTGATAACTAACATTTGTAATGTTTAGCTTTTTAGGATTAGTAATTGTTAAGTTTAAGGTGTCACCTAATAGGAGCGATTTTGTATTTAGGTCAATAGATAAACCTGTTTGATTGGCGGTATTGGTTTCGCCACAATTAATTAAAGCTAGGCTTAAACAAAAGAGAATGAGGTATTTGAAAAATTGCATAACTATCTAATGATTTTCAGGCAAGGTATTAAATAAAATTCAGTTTAAAAATCATTGTCAAAGTATTAAAAGGTTGTATCTTTGCCGCCGGGCAAGTCCTACACAACCAGCTCC
>JAGQZO010000170.1 GCA_020435515.1 Winogradskyella sp.
GTTTTGGGTTTAGAGATGCTTGGGCCATTGGCACCACTAAAGATTATGTGGTTGGTGTTTGGGTTGGTAATGCAGATGGCGAAGGCCGACCTGGTTTAGTTGGTGTACAAACTGCTGCACCAATTTTGTTTGATGTTTTTGATATTCTACCAAAAAGTGAATGGTTTACAAAGCCTTACGACGAAATGATTGAGGTAAGTATCTGTAAAAAAAGTGGCTATAGAGCGTCTACAGTTTGTGATGATGTAGAGTCTAGATTTATTCAAAACTCAGGACAAAAAACTGCACCATGTCCATTTCATAAATTGATCCATTTGGATATTGCTGAACAGTTTCAGGTGAATTCTTCCTGTGAAAATGTTTCAAACTTAAAAACAACATCTTGGTTTGTTCTGCCACCCCTTCAAGAATATTATTTTAAAGCAAAAAATCCTTTTTACAAATCCTTACCACCTTACAGAACTGATTGTGTAGAAACTTCTGCAGTACAAATGGAATTTATTTATCCTAATCAGCAAAACACCATTTTCTTACCTAAAGATTTTGATGGCAACACTAACGATTTGATTCTGAAAGTGGCACACTCAAAGCCAGAACTTAACTTATACTGGTACATTGATGATGCCTATGTTGGGCAAACCAAAGACATACACGATATGGCTATTTTACCTCAGCAGGGAGAACATACCATAACAGTAGTGGATGAACTTGGTAATGAAATAAGGCATAACATAACTGTTTCAAATTAAACTGGATTCTTATTCTCAAATCCTTATTTTTGTAATATAACAATTTTACAAAAATGGAAACGATTCAATTTATACACTCTGGTTGGGCATATATTGTTTTATTGGTATTGGTCATTGCTACGTTTAATGCTTTAATCAAATTTTTTGGGAATAAAGAATATGGTGCCATAGACTTTAGGTTTTCTTTATTTGCTCTAATTACAATGCACATACAACTATTAATTGGAATCATTTTATGGTTTACTAAAGGTTATTTTGATGAAATGTCTGTTGGAGAGGTGATGAAAAGTGATGCCGTTAGAAAATTAGCTGTAGAACATCCTACTTTAATGATTGTTGCAGTAGCTTTGGTAACAATTGGCTATTCTAAACACAAAAAGAAGTTGGTGTCTAAACCTAAGTTTAAATTACTTGCCATTTTTTACAGTATTGCTCTAGCTGCCGTACTTTATATGATCCCATGGAATTTATGGTTTAGTTAATAAAAAAGGCGCAAATAAAATTTGCGCCTTTTTTATCTTAATTGAGAGAGCTAACCTTTGTTAGTTTCTTCTTCAGAATCTTCTTTAACTTCCTTTATAAGATATACATATACAGGGAAGTGATCGCTAAATCCATTTGTAAAACCACCATCTGCAAAACTTCTTAAAGGATAGCCTTTGTAGCGACCTCTCTTGTTAAACATATATGATGGATTGTAAATGCCTGCTTTCCAAAATCTAAATGATGAGTAATCATCCTCTAAAAGCGGTTTTGTCATCATAATCTGGTCAAATAAACTTAAGGCGTCTCTGTATGCTGTTGTTCCCCAACCTTTTTCTGTAAACATCTTTTCGTATGGGTTGTAAATACCCTTAAAAGGAACTTCGTCTTTTTCCTTTTTGGCTTTCAAAACTTCTTTAACACTATCGTTTGTTGGGTCGTCATTCAAATCTCCCATGGTAAAGATTTTAGCATAAGGGTCTATAGACTGTAGGGAGTCGATAATGCGCTTGTTTAATTTTGCAGCCCCTACACGTTTAGATCGGCTTCGAGCTTCACCACCACTACGAGAAGGCCAGTGATTAACTATGATATGTATTAAATCGCCTTCTAATTTGCCACTAACCAATAATTGATCTCTAGTATAAACACGCTCTCTAGTAACGTCATCATATATTAACAGTTCATGAGAACTAGACTCAATTGGTTTAAATAATGCTTTTTGATAAAGTAACGCTACATCAATACTTCTAGCATCTGGTCCATCATAGTGAATTATACCATAATCTTTGCCTAATAACAATGGGTCATTTACTAGGTCTTCAAGAACATCTCTATTTTCTATCTCGCAAACACCAATAACTGCAGGTGAATTATTGGCCTTATCAGCACCTATATTTGCAATAACCCTAGCCATGTTTTTTACTTTTTGCTTATAAACTTCTGAACGGTTAGACTTCATTTCCATTATTGGGCTAGCCTCATCATACTTCAATGGATCATTGATAGTATCAAATAGATTTTCTAAATTGTAGAACGCTACTGTATGGATTTTAAAGCGCTTTTCTTCTTGCGATTGAATGTTAAAAACTACAATCATCATAAGAAGAGTTAAAATAGATTTTAATATTTTCATAATTGATATATTATGTAATTGTTATATCCTAAGCAAATTGCTTGCCAAAAGTATGTAATTATTATAAATAACGTACATTTGCACGCCTTAAATAACTATTATTTAATCTACATTACAATCAATTTAAAATTAGGTATGAAAAAAAGTTTTTTATTCTTTCTGTTTTCAATTGCTTTTTCTTTAGCAAGTTTTGCACAGCAAACGGTAGTTAAAGGAAGCGTTTTAGACGGAACTACAGGAGAACCGATTCCTGATGTAACGATTACTATTGAAGAAACTGGACAGACCTTGAAAACCGATGCTAAAGGTGAGTTTAGTTTTACTCAGAACGTCCCTTTAGGAGAGCAAGTTCTGAAAATTGAAAAAGTAGGATACGTTACCAAACGTTACCCAATCATTGTTAATGAAGGACAAACCGTAGATATTAGCGGTATGACTCTAGACTTTGATACAAGTGACAAAAAAGATCTATTTATTATTTCAATTTCAGATGATAATTTAAATAGTGAAGATGACGGTTTAACAGATAATATCTCTGGTCTTTTACAAGCCTCTAGAGATGTGTTTTTAAGCGCAGCGGCCTTCGATTTTAGTGCTACATTTTTTAGACCAAGAGGTTTGGATAATGCAAATGGTAAAGTACTTATTAATGGTGTAGAAATGAACAAACAGTTTAACGGAAGACCTCAGTGGGCAAATTGGGGAGGTTTAAACGATGTTCAGCGTAACCAGGAATTCTCCATGGGAATGTCTGCTAACGATTATAATTTTGGTGATTTAGCAGGTACTAACAATATAATAATGCGCGCCTCTAAGTATAGAAGAGGTGGCCGTATTTCTTATGCCTCTGCAAATAGAAGTTACCAAGGAAGGGTTATGGCAAGTTATAGCTCTGGACTATTAGAGGGTGGATGGTCTTATTCTGTATTAGGGTCTAGACGTTTTGGTGAAGAGGGCTACATTGATGGCACCTTATATGACGCCAATTCATTCTTTGTGGCTGTAGAAAAACAACTTAACGACAAACATAGTCTTAACTTTACAGGTATTTATGCTCAAAATAGACGTGGACGTTCTACAGCTATCACTCAAGAAGTGTATGATTTAAAAGGAAGACGATACAACCCATTTTGGGGATTGCTTAACGGCGAGCAACGCAATTCTAGAATGCGTGAAACTAACGAGCCTATCTTAATGCTTAATCATTACTGGGATATTTCATCTAAAGTAAAGTTAAATACCAACATCGCTTATCAGTTTGGTGAAATTGCTAATACAAGAATAGATAATGGAGGAACAAGGTTAGTTACCATAGACGGTGAAAATGCTTATTTAGGCGGTGCTAGAAATCCGGATCCAACATATTACCAGAATCTTCCAAGCTTCTTTTTACAAGATGCAAATCCAACAGCTTATGATTATCAGCAAGCTTATTTAGCCGAGCAATCTTTTGTAAATGATGGTCAATGGAATTGGAATGCGCTTTACGAAGGAAATGCTACACTTAGGTCTCAAGGAGGTAATTCTTTATATGCTGTACAATCTGATGTTGTAAAAGACCAGCAATTAACCTTTAACTCTATCTTAGATGCTGAATTAGCTGATAATATTAGATTAAATGCCGCTGTTAATTATAGATCTTTAAAAAGTGAAAACTTTGCAAGATTAGAAGATTTATTAGGTGGTACAGGATATTTAGATGTAGACTTCTTCGCAGAAGAAGACGATAATTCTACAATTAGTGACGAAGTTGCAGCCAACCTAGCGCAAAGTGATGTTAGAAACCCTAACAGAATTGTTGGCGAAGGAGACCGCTACAA
>JAGQZO010000171.1 GCA_020435515.1 Winogradskyella sp.
AATGTTTGGACACCAAAAACTTTGAGTAAAAAGCAAAAGGAATTCTTCGAAAACATGAAAGATGACGAGCATTTTGAACCTAAACCAGAAAGCACTGATAAATCTTTTTTTGAAAAGGTTAAAGATATGTTTTCGTAAAATACCTTGTGTTTAATAAAAAATACTATCTTTGAATTATCGCTAATGCTAATTAGCGGTAATTTTTCTTTTTCATAGCAATTTTTTCCCATCCTTATCTAACCATAAGGGTGGGTTTTGTTTTTTTAGGCAGTGTGTTGCCCTTACAGCATTATGGTTTATCCATTCTTTTGCCAAAAATTAGGAACACTAAGTAGCTTTAAATCTTCAACATTTAATATATTTACAAACTAACCGTTGTAAAAAAACCACTACTTATATGAACGATTTATTAGTTGCTGATTCCGTATCTAAAAGCTTCGGAAATTTCAAGGCACTAAATGAAGTCTCAATTGCTGTTCCCAAAGGCAGTATTTTTGGATTGCTTGGCCCTAATGGTGCCGGAAAAACCACTTTAATTCGTATTATCAACCAAATCACAATGCCAGATGAAGGTACTGTTCAGCTAGATGGTCAGCCTCTAAAATCTGAGCATATTAGAGATATTGGCTATCTGCCAGAAGAACGTGGTTTATACAAATCCATGAAGGTTGGTGAGCAGGCTTTGTACTTAGCACAGCTAAAAGGCATGTCTAAATCTGAAGCCAAAAGCCGATTAAAATATTGGTTTGATAAGTTGGAGATTGGTGATTGGTGGAACAAGAAAATTCAGGAATTAAGTAAAGGACAAGCCCAGAAAATACAGTTTGTAGTTACCGTATTGCACAGACCAAAGCTTTTGATCTTTGATGAGCCATTTTCGGGATTCGACCCTATAAATGCCAATCTGATAAAAGATGAAATTTTACAGTTACGAGAAGAAGGTGCAACGGTTATTTTTTCAACACATCGTATGGAATCGGTTGAGGAACTTTGCGACCATATTGCGCTCATTCACAAATCGAATAAAATTTTAGATGGCAAACTCAACGATATCAAGCGTCAGTTTAAAACCAATACCTTCGAAGTTGGTCTGCAGTCTAATAATAGTGCATCTGTAATTGCAGAAATTAAAGAAAAATTTGAGGTCTTGCCTGCAACTTTCAAAAATTTGAATGATGATATCAAACTCAATGTAAAGATTGACCAGACAACATCATCAAATGATTTATTATCGTTTTTAGCTTCAAAAGCAGAAGTGCATCACTTTGTGGAAGTGATTCCAACAGCGAATGATATTTTTATTCAAACTGTAAAAAACAACTAAGAATGAACCATCTACCACTTATTATAAAACGCGAGTACCTAACTAAGGTAAAGAACAAGTCTTTCATTATTATGACGTTTTTAAGTCCGCTAATTATGATTGCGCTTATTGCAGTAGTAGCTTATTTGTCGCAGTTGAACAATGATAAAAAGCGTACCATCACGATTTTGGACGAATCTGGTTTTTTAAAGGATGTATTTCAGAATACCGATAATACAACATATAATAACTTAGATGATTTTAGTTTAGAGGAGGCGATAACATTGGTAAAAGAAACCAATGGTTATGGCTTACTTCATGTTACAAAAGTTGATTCCTTAAATGAGGTTTCTAAAAACATTAAATTCTATTCGGAAGAAACACCTTCATTAACTTTAATTTCAGGTATTGAAAGTAGAATAGAAAGGCATTTGCGCGATAAAAAACTTCAAAAAGATGGTGTATCACTTGCCCAAATTGAAGCTGCAAAAACGAACGTGGATATTGCGCAGGAAAGCTTTGATGGGCAAAAAAGTTCTAAATTAGATAATGTGATAAAACTTGCATTTGGAGGTATTGCAGGTTATTTGCTGTTTATGTTTATCATCATCTATGGTAATATGATAATGCGAAGCGTTATTGAAGAAAAAACCAGTAGAATTATAGAGGTAATTATTTCATCGGTAAAGCCAATTCAATTAATGATGGGTAAAATAATAGGCACATCATTGGCTGGTGTAACGCAGTTTGCAATTTGGGTAATTTTGGGAGGTGTACTAATGGTTGTTGTTTCAGCAATTTTTGGAATAGATTTAGCCCAGGCTTCTGCACCGCAACAAGAATTAATGAACCAAGCCATGCAAGCGGAAGGTGCACAAGCTATAGCAGAGAATCTGATAAATGGAATTAATAATTTGCCAATATTAAATCTTGTAATTGCTTTTGTTTTCTTCTTTATTGGAGGTTATTTGTTATATAGTTCACTTTACGCAGCCATTGGCGCGGCTGTAGATAATGAAACGGACACACAGCAGTTTATGCTGCCAATTTTAATGCCATTGATTCTGGCGGTATATGTTGGCGTGTTTACAGTTATTGAAGATCCTCACGGTACAGTTTCAACAGTATTTTCATTCATACCTTTTACATCTCCTGTAGTCATGTTAATGCGTATTCCGTTTGGTGTGCCGTTATGGCAACAAGGTTTGTCTTTGTTGCTTCTTATAGGTACATTTATGTTTGCGGTTTGGTTTGCAGCTAAAATTTATCGTGTAGGGATTTTAATGTATGGCAAAAAACCAACCTATAAAGAACTTTTTAAATGGTTGAAGTATTAAGTATATTATGCAAGGACTAGGTAAAATAGAAGAAAAAATAACTGAAAGCTCAGCTTGGGAAAAAGTAAAGGACTTTCTTCATCTTCATATCGATTTTACGGACAAGATCAGTATATCCATATTGGACATGTTGGTTGTTGTTACCGTAGTTGTTATTACCACAATCATTCTTCGTATAATCCTTAAATTGTTGACTAGAAAGTTACCCGAAAATGACAAGAGCAAGTTCAACGTGGTTTTCGGTTATTTTAGATGGTTGGTATATGTCATTATCCTTCTTGTAACCTTAGATAGTTTAGGTGTTAATGTTACCGCAATTTTTGCGGCATCTGCAGCATTGTTAATTGGTGTCGGTCTGGCCTTACAGACCTTCTTTCAAGATATAATTTCAGGAGTATTTATTCTCATAGATCAGTCCGTTCATGTAGGAGATATTATTGAAATAGAAGGAAAAGTAGGTCGTGTAGAAGAAATTAAACTAAGAACTACTAGAGCGGTAACCATTGATAACAAAGTGCTAATAATCCCTAANNCATTTGTATTTAACCAATTCACTCTACAATTGGACCCAAAATGGTTCAGAAACCAGGGAAAGCGTAGATGTTGGTGTAGCCTACGGTAGTGATGTTCAGCTAGTTAAAAAGTTATTACTGCAAGCAGCCAGTACACATCCAGACGTAATACCAGAGCCAGAGCCAGTTGTTATTTTTATGGATTTTGGTGATAGCTCATTAAACTTTAGATTAGTGTTTACGCTCAACGATAGTTTTAAGGCAACTTTTCCTAAGAGTGATATTCGTTTTGAAATTGATAGACTTTTCAGAGAAAATAATGTTACTATCCCTTTCCCTCAGCGCGATATTCATATAATAGAAAAGAAATAAAAGTACATGATTTTACGCTTTAAGAAATGTTATGCAATTTTTGCACTTGTTTTAGTGTTTTGCATGCATTTTGCCGAAGCACAACTTACAGATTTAGCTCGCTTAGAATATTCGTTTATTCCTAATAACAAGTCTGAAGACCAATATACCAGACTTAGGGCTTTATTTAATTATCCTATTGAAACCAGTAAAGATTGCTATCTAGTTTTAGGTGCAGAATACAACAGGGTTATCTTAAATTTAGAAGAGAATTATCCTTTTGATAAATCACTTTTAGAGACTATAAATATTATTGATGTTAGTATTGGTTACACCTTTAAATCTAGTAGCAAATGGCGTTTGGGATTAAAATTCAATCCAAGAATTGCATCAACATTAACGGAAAAGTTGACGTCTGATGATTTTTTTCTAAATGGAGGTGTATTTGCAATAAATGACAGAACAAAAGACGAAACAGCTAAAAAACCATATCGTTTGGTTTTGGGTCTTACCTATAATTCTACCACAGGATTACCAATTCCATTGCCATTTATAAGCTATTACAGGCGAATCAATGAAAATTGGTCGTTTAACGCAGGTGTGCCTAAATCTAACATCAAGTATTTTTTTAATGAAAAAAATATGCTTCAAACCTTTGTAACATTAGATGGATACTTTGCTCACTTACAACGTCCGCAAGAAGTCAACGGTAAGCAAGTAGATAATATATCATTATCTTTAGCTGTTGGAGGGCTTGGGTACGAATATTGTTTTACAAAACATTTGGTAGCATACATGTACACAGGTTACACATTTAGGTTAAATAATGCCTTACGAAACGAAAACAGAGATGAGGTTTTTAAGTTAAATGATGTGAATACCTTTTATTTAAGAACAGGATTAAAATTTAAAATATAGATATGTCTAGAATATTAATAATTGAAGATGAAGCTGCTATCCGCAGAGTATTGGTAAAGATACTCTCAGAAGAAAGTGATACATACCAAGTTGAAGAAGCGGAAGATGGTTTGGCAGGTATTGAAAAAATTAAAAAAGATGATTTTGATTTGATATTGTGCGACATCAAAATGCCAAAAATGGATGGAGTTGAAGTATTGGAAGCCGTCAAAAAAATCAAGCCCGAAATACCAATTGTGATGATTTCTGGTCATGGTGATCTCGATACAGCAGTCAATACAATGCGCCTTGGGGCTTTTGATTATATTTCAAAACCACCAGACTTGAATCGTTTGCTAAATACAGTTCGTATTGCTTTAGACCGAAAAGAGTTGGTTGTTGAGAATAAAATGCTCAAAAAGAAAGTCAGTAAGAATTACGAAATGATTGGTGAAAGCAAGGCGATAGCACATATTCAAGACATGATTGAGAAAGTTGCAGCAACGGATGCACGTGAACTGATTACAGGGCCAAACGGAACTGGTAAAGAACTTGTGGCACATTGGCTGCATCAAAAAAGCGAACGTGCCAATGGACCTATGGTCGAAGTAAATTGTGCTGCAATTCCGTCAGAGCTGATTGAAAGTGAATTATTTGGACACGTTAAAGGTGCTTTTACCAGTGCAGTAAAAGATAGAGCAGGAAAAT
>JAGQZO010000172.1 GCA_020435515.1 Winogradskyella sp.
ATTGTAAATGATAGACCGATAAAAGTATTTAACCATGGAAAGATGGAGCGCGATTTCACTTATATAGATGATATTGTAGAAGGTGTTGTTCGTATCTGCGAGAAACCAACACAAGAACGTCTAGATGCTAAAGCGCTATACAAGGTTTATAACATTGGGAATAACAATTCTGTAAAACTTTTAGATTTTATTAAAGAAATAGAATTCAATCTAGGCAAAGAAGCTGAAAAAAATATGATGCCAATACAGCCAGGTGATGTAGAAAAAACTTGGGCTGATGTAGACCAGCTTATCAAAGATTATGATTACAGACCTAACACCCCAATAAAAGAAGGAGTTAAATCGTTTGTAAATTGGTACAAATCATATTACAACAAATAATATTAACGTCTCAAAACCAAATAGCAAACACTTCCATAACAATTAAATGGAGTTTATCGTAAAAACCAGTCGTTGATATATTAATTTGTAGATAATTAAATAATTCCCACACTTTTGTGGCGCTAAATAAATTAACCCGAGTCAAACACATAAATTTAAAATGAAAATTTCAAAAATTTGCTGTATTGGAGCTGGATATGTAGGTGGACCTACAATGGCTGTAATCGCTAAAATGAATCCAAACATTCAAGTTACCATCGTAGATATTAATGCAGAGCGTATTGCTGCATGGAATGATGAAGATGTTTCAAAATTACCTATCTACGAACCAGGTTTAGCTGAAATAGTTGCTGAAACCAGAGGAAGGAACCTACATTTTTCAACAGAAATAGATAAAGCTATTGATGAGTCTGAAATGATATTCATTTCAGTTAATACCCCAACCAAAACTTATGGTAAAGGAAAAGGGATGGCAGCTGATTTAAAATATGTAGAGCTTTGTGCAAGAAATATTGCAGATGTAGCCAAAACAGACAAAATTGTAGTAGAGAAATCTACATTACCTGTAAGAACTGCTCAAGCAATCAAGAGTATACTACATAATACAGGAAGTGATGTTAAGTTTGATATTTTATCAAATCCTGAATTCTTAGCAGAAGGTACAGCCATTAAGGATTTATTAAATCCAGATAGAGTCTTAATTGGTGGCGAATCTGAAGAAGCAATTGAAGCTTTGGCAAACATCTATGGCAGTTGGGTGCCTCAAGATCAAATCTTAAGAACTAATGTATGGTCTTCTGAGTTATCAAAGTTAACTGCCAATGCATTTTTAGCGCAGCGTATCTCTTCTATTAATGCTATTTCTGAACTTTGCGAGAAAACCGAAGCTGATGTAAGCGAGGTTGCTAGAGCAATAGGTATGGACTCTAGAATTGGTTCTAAATTCTTAAATGCATCTATTGGTTTTGGTGGTTCTTGTTTTCAAAAGGACATTTTAAACTTAGTGTATATTGCAAGAAGTTACGGATTAAATGAAGTTGCAGATTACTGGGAACAAGTAATCATTTTAAACGATCATCAAAAAAGAAGATTTTCAGATAATTTAATCAGTACATTATACAATACCGTATCTGGTAAGAAAATCGCTATGCTAGGTTGGGCATTTAAGAAGGATACAAACGATACAAGGGAATCTGCTGCTATTTATGTGGCTGACCATTTGTTGAGCGAACAGGCAAATATTGCAGTGTATGACCCAAAAGTACCAAGCAAAAAGGTATATGCTGACCTTAATTATTTACAAACACGCTCGGAGGATGAAAATAAAACCTTAGTAGAAACTTTTGATGATCCTTATGAGGCTGTCAAAGATGCTCATGCCATTGCCATAATGACTGAATGGGACGAGTTTAAAACTTACGATTGGAAAAAGATTTTCAACCTAATGAAAAAACCAGCTTTCATTTTTGATGGTAGAAACATACTTAACAAAGATGAAATGGCTAAGATAGGATTTGAATATTCTTCTATTGGAAAATAAAGTTTAGCTTTATAAAAAACAAATTCAATATTTGATACTCTCAGATTTGAATTAAATATAAAAGCGTAGTAATGAAAAACAAGATTAGTAAATCAGTATTTTTTATTGCTGCGCTTTTTTTTGGTATTATAATAGGTGTTTTAATTAGGCACAACCCTAAAAGTTGGGCAGCTATTAAGGCTTTATATGCTAATAATAGTACCAGCTCAAAAAAAAATAATTGGGATAATGCTTTTAGTATTGCTAGTATAAAATCCAGTTTAGATAGTACAATTCAAAAAGCATATTATTACCAAACCAAATCCAAGTCCCCAAAACCTTTAATAGTCAGTTTGCACACTTGGAGTGGTGATTATACTCAATATGACGCTTTAGCTGAGCTTTGTTGTAATAAAGACTTAAATTATATTCATCCAGATTTTAGAGGCCCTAACAATTCTTCGGAAGCTTGCTGTAGTGATTTGGTGTTATCTGATATTGATGATGCCATAACTTATGCCTTAGAGAACTTTAATGTTGATAGCGACCAGATTTATATTATTGGCTTTAGTGGTGGTGGCTATGCGACTCTAAGTACTTTTATGAAATCTAAACATGATATCAAAAAATTCTCTGCTTGGGCTTCAATTTCTGATTTAGTTGCCTGGCATAAAGAAAGTAAGATTTTACAAAATTTTGAATATGTTGATGACATCCTTAGGTGTACTGAGTCAGACGGGAAACTTAATATGGAA
>JAGQZO010000173.1 GCA_020435515.1 Winogradskyella sp.
GAACTTACACGCATGTCTCGCCAAGCTTCACCGTAGTCGTGATTTTTATTCATCATGAGTTCCTTGGTTAATGCGACCTTTTCGTCATAGAGTTTTGTAGCCTCTTCAGTATCCATATCTGGCTGCTCTACCACACCTTTTTCTAGCTGAATTAATGCCATAATACAATAGTTTATGATGCCTATAAACTCACTTACCTCACCTTCATCTACTTTACGGACAGCATTTTGTTGCAAGCTTCTAATACGCTGGGCTTTTATAAAAATCTGATCGGTAAGCGAAGGCAATCTTAGTATTCGCCACGCACTTCCGTAATCACTCATTTTATTAATAAAAAGCGCTCTACATTTTGCAACTACCGCATCGTACTGTTTTGATGTATCTTGCATATTATTCCGTAAAAATTTGTGTAAATTTCGCATAAATAAGTTAGAAGTTCAAAGTTTGAGGTTTAAAGTTTTAAGCAGCCTCTTTTAATAAGCAGTATGACCATAAATTGCAAAGGCAAACTCGTTGATATAGCTACACCAAAAGTGATGGGAATTCTCAATGTTACACCAGATTCTTTTTACGATGGCGGACAATACAAAGATGAATCTTCGATTTTAAATCAGGTTGAAGCCATGCTGCATGAAGGTGCTACTTTTATTGACGTTGGTGGTTATAGTTCGCGTCCAAGTGCAGATGATGTTAGTGAAACAGAAGAACTGAATCGTGTGATTCCTGTGGTAGAGTTAATTCTGAAATATTTTCCTGAAACCTTAATTTCCATTGATACCTTTAGAAGTGAAGTTGCCAAAAAAAGTATTGAAGTTGGTGCCGCAATAATTAATGATATTTCGGCTGGTCATTTAGACGACAACATGATAGCAACTGTTGGCAAGTTAGGCGTACCCTACATTATGATGCACATGAAAGGGAATCCTAAAACCATGCAACAGCAAACGGATTATGATGACTTGATTAAAGACATCAACAGCTATTTTGCTGAACGTATTGCAAAAGCGCATGCTGCAAAAATCAACGATATTATTATAGATCCGGGTTTTGGCTTCGCTAAAACCCTAGACCAAAATTACGAGCTACTTAACCATATGGAACTACTTCAAATTGTAGACAAACCCATTTTAGCAGGTGTTTCAAGAAAATCCATGATTTACAAAACTTTAAATACCACATCCGAAAATGCACTCAATGGCACAACAGCACTGCACATGGTTGCTTTGCAAAAAGGCGCAAAAATCTTACGAGTACACGATGTTAAAGAAGCTGTGGAATGTGTGACGTTGTACAATCAATTATCTAAAAATTAAATGAAGAAACTTATATACCTTTTTGTATTTACTTTAATCTTAAGTTGCAACAACGAACGTGTATTACAACTACCAGAAATTGAAAATGCAGAAATCACAGAAGTCTTAGACGTTTCTCCTGTTTATATTTTTTATGATGAAACCCAACCTGATTCTACCCTTTTTAATAGAAAAAATCTTATCGGCACTACAAACTGGCTAGTTAATGTAGATAAACGCCTAACGTTAAGACAGGCTATACCACACATTCAATATTTACAAAATAAACGTAAAAAAGAATCGATGCATAAAAATGAGGCTGCGAAAAACTATTTTACTTGTAATGATACTAGCATTAAGAATTTAGGGTTTTTGGAGTTTACTGATGTGAATTTTGATACCTCTGAAATAGAAAAAGAAGGAAAAGATTTTCTTATTTCATCAACATCGGAATTAGATGAACAAATATATTCAAATGATATTTTCATAAAATTTAATTTCAACATCGACGCTTCTAACATTAATACTTTTGTCAACGACATATTATCGATATTAAATCTTAAAGAAGCATCTTCAGAAATAGAAAAAAGCATTTCTGCCAGAGAGTTGCTATTCAATTTATACTTTGATAAAAATCTAAGTTTTCAAGATTATATTTCTATAAAGTCAAAATTGACAAAAGACATAATGAGTTCTGTAAAATTTAACAAAACCGAATTCATTTACTGAAAAGACCTACAAGGTTTTAAAAACCTAGCAAGTCTAATAGGCTAATTCTAATAAATTATTAAATTAGCAAAAAGCACTAACCTTGGAAAACTTACAACTTTGGGAATTTAGATTTATAGATTTTGTAGATGTTTTCCTTGTGGCTATTCTACTCTATTACATCTACAAGCTTGTAAAAGGTACTGTAGCTATCAATATTTTTATTGGTATTCTTATCATTTATTTTGCATGGAGACTTACAGACTATTTAAAAATGCAGATGCTCTACAGCATTTTTGATGGTTTTATGAAAGTGGGAATTATTGCCCTTATTGTCGTCTTTCAACCCGAAATCAGAAAATTTTTATTGCTTGTAGGTTCTACAAATATTGGTGGCAAAAAGGGGATTTTCAAGAATTTTAAATTTCTTAAAAACGAAAACCAGACTTCAACAGACGTCGAAGCTATTATCAATGCCTGTAACAGAATGGGAACTACAAATACTGGTGCTTTGATCGTTATTGAACGCAACAATAACCTTGATTTTTTAACTAATACTGGTGATGACACAAATATTTTAGTATCGCAACCGATTATTGAGAGCATCTTTTTTAAGAATAGCCCATTACATGATGGCGCAATTATTATAGATAAAAATGTGGTAAAGGCGACACGCGTCATTCTGCCAGTAAATAACGAAAAGCATATACCTGAGCGTTTTGGCTTGCGTCATAGAGCTGCCATTGGCATAACCGAAAAAACAGACGCACTTGCCATTGCGGTTAGTGAAGAAACCGGACAAATTTCATATATCAAAAACGGTGAATTCGTCATGTTTAAAGACACTGACGATCTTGTTAAAAAGATTAAAGAAGATTTAAACTAAGTGAACTGTAAAAACTGTAATAAAGCTCTTAAGGATACACAAAAGTATTGTGACGAGTGTGGTGCAAAGGTCATTCAAAATCGCTTAACACCAAAAGTATTAGCTGCTCAAGTAAACGAGCAGTTTTTATCTAT
>JAGQZO010000174.1 GCA_020435515.1 Winogradskyella sp.
ATGTAACACCTACAGAATTCTTTCTAAATCTTACTCAAAAAGTTTTAAAGACAACTACAAATGGAACAAAATAAAGCAATTTTAACTCCGTGGCAACGTTTTGTTGGGATTTTAAAACTCGAGAAAAAGGATTTGTTACAGGTTATTTATTATGCCGTTTTTTCGGGTCTTATCAGTTTGACATTACCGTTAGGAATTCAGGCTATTATTAATTTAATTCAAGGTGCGCAAGTAAGTACATCATGGGTTGTTCTGGTTGTTTTAGTAACCTTGGGTGTGGTGTTTGTAGGTGTGCTTCAACTAATGCAAATGCGTATTATAGAAACCGTACAACAACGCATTTTTATGCGTGCTTCTTTTGAGTTTACCTATAGGTTTCCAAAAATAAAGATGAATGAATTGCGCAACTATTATCCGCCAGAATTAGCAAATCGCTTTTTTGATGTCTTAACTGTTCAAAAAGGATTGGCAAAACTATTAATCGATGTTCCAGCAGCAGTCTTACAAATTGTCTTTGCATTAATTTTATTGTCATTTTATCATCCGTTTTTCATCGCTTTTGGTCTTTTGCTTGTCATCTTAATTTATGTTGTATTTAAGTTCACTATACAAAAAGGTATGGAGACCAGTTTAAAGGAATCTAAGAAAAAGTACATGGTTGCGCATTGGATACAAGAGGTTGCAAGAGCCATTACTAGTTTTAAAATTTCTGGACGAACCTCACTGGCTTTAGAAAAAAACGATAAGTTGGTAGACGGCTATTTAGAAGCTAGAGAAAGTCACTTTAAAATTTTAGTAATCCAGTTTATACAGATGATTGGATTCAAGGTGGTTGTTACAGCTGGTTTGCTTTTAATAGGTGGACTTTTAGTACTAACCCAAGAAATGAATATTGGTCAGTTTGTCGCTGCCGAAATTATTATTTTATTGGTTATTACTTCGGTAGAAAAATTAATTCTAGGTTTAGAATCCTTTTATGATGTTTTAACGTCATTAGAAAAAATGGGTCAGGTGGTTGACAAAAAACTAGAATCACAAGAAGGGATTGAGGTAGATACTGCAGATAGTTTTAAAATTGAGTTAGATAAGGTTACTTACAAAGTGCCAGATAGGTCAACCCCAATTTTAAATAAAATCAGTATGACCATACATCCATCTAGTAGAATTTTGGTGCAAGGACCAAGTGGCTCAGGTAAATCTAGTTTATTACGAATGATATCCGGAATTATTCAGCCAAGTGATGGAAGAATTTTTGTTAATGATGAATCGCTTCAAAATATTCAAATTAATAATTATAGAGCTTGCTTGGGGTTATCATTGGCAGAGGAGACACCTTTTGAAGGTAGTATTAAAGATAATTTAACCTTAACAAATAAGGATATTACTGATGAAGAAATTAAAAAAGCTATAGATATAGTTGGTCTTAAAGATTATTTGAAAGAAACTGAGAAAGGACTTGAAACCATTATATATCCTGAAGGAAAACAAATGTCATTTACTGTAGCTAAAAAGATAATTTTAGCCAGAGCAATACTTAAGAAACCAAAAGTTTTAATATTAGAAGAACCATTAGAGCATTTTGAAGCAACTGAAGCAAAACGAATCATCAAGGCTTTAACAGCACCAGAGAATCCATGGGCAATTATCGTAGCAAGCTTTAATACTGATTGGGGAAGCGACTGTACGGATATTATTAATTTAAATAATGGTGAAATTATCTAAAACTAAACGCTATGTTGAATATTTCTCAAAACCCTTTAAATAAGACCGTAGACTTGTCCGATTACAAGTCAGGAAAGCGTGTTTTTGATAAATCCTACTATAAGTATTTTAATCGCTTTTTGGGTGCATTTGCTATTGTAGGAGTAATTGTTCTTTTCTTACCATGGACGCAGAATATCACAGGTAGAGGTAACGTTACCACTTTAACACCAGATCAGAGACCACAAACCATACAATCCCAAATTCCTGGCAGAATAGAGAAATGGTTTGTTAATGAAGGTGATCATGTTAAAAAAGGAGATACCATAATGCAAATTTCGGAGGTTAAGAGTGAGTATTTTGATCCTAATTTAGTGGAGCGTACTGCACAGCAGCGCGATGCTAAAGCGTTTTCCGTAAAGTCGTACGAGCAAAAAGTTAAGGCTACTGATGTAAGAATCGCTGCATTGCAAAACGAAAGAAGCTTAAAGTTAGAGCAGGCAAAAAACAAGTTACTGCAATCTAAATTAAAAGTTCAGGCAGATAGTATTGATTTAGAAGCGGCAGAAACCAATTTGCGAATTGCCCAAACTAAATATAATCGGGCCGATACGCTTTATAAAGATGGTTTTACAGCATTAAAAAATGTTGAGGACGCACGTGTAAAATTACAAGAAACCCAAGCAAAGCGAATTTCTCAGGAAGCTAAATTGTTGGCAAGTAAAAATGAGGTTATAAACGCTCAGGTTGAAATTTCAAGAATTAAAGCTGAATATTCAGATAAAGTTTCAAAAGCACAGAGCGATAAGTTTACTGCACAATCTAGCCAGTTTGATTCTGAAGCTGAAGTTCAAAAGTTAGAAAATCAATATTCAAATTACAAAATAAGGAATAGCTTGTTGTATGTTACAGCACCATATGATGGTTTTATAAATAAAGCCTTGCGTGGTGGTGTAGGAGTAACCTTTAAGGAAGGTGAAGAACTTGTTGGTATTATTCCAGATAATGTGGATTTAGCTGTAGAAACCTTTGTTGAGCCAATTGATTTACCATTAATCCATAAAGGCGAAAAGGTTCGCGTGCAGTTCGATGGCTGGCCTGCAATTATCTTTAGTGGCTGGCCAAACGTTTCTTATGGTACGTATGGTGCTGAGGTAGTTGCGGTAGAACGATTTATAAGTCCTAACGGAAAGTTTAGAGTTTTGCTAAAACCAGATCCAGAAGATCATCCATGGCCACAAGATATTAGAGCTGGCTCTGGTGCGTTTACCATGGCATTATTAGATGACGTGCCAATTTGGTTTGAATTGTGGAGACAGCTCAATGGTTTTCCGCCTAATTACTATCAGCCACAAGATGGAGGCTCTTCAACAAAAGCTAAGAAGTAATAATGAAGCATCTAAGTACATTACTTTTATTCTGCCTAGGTCTATCAGGCTTTACTCAGACAGATAGCATCAATGAGGTTTTACGCTTTGATGAGTACTTGGCTTATGTTAAAAAGTTTCATCCTATCGTAAAACAAGCTGAACTTGTCATAGACGAAAGTCAAGCAAAACTCTTAAAATCTAGAGGTGCTTTTGATCCTAAGTTTGAAGTAGATTATGACAGAAAAAAGTTTAGTGGTACGGAGTACTACGATAAGCTTAATGGGATGTTCAAAATTCCGACCTGGTATGGCATTGAGCTAAAGGCGACATTTGAGGAAAATTCAGGCGAATATTTAAACCCTGAAGGTTTTGTGCCAGAAGACGGACTTTACTCTGCTGGCGTAAAAATGTCAGTTGCCCAGGGTTTTCTGATTAATGATAGAATGGCATCTCTAAAACAAGCCAAATTATTTAGGGAGCAGGCCAAAGCAGATAGAGATATCTTTGTAAACAATATTCTTTATGAAGCATCATTAACTTATTTTCAATGGTTGCAAGCCTATAATGAATTGAAGCTTTTTGAAAACTTTCTGACCAATGCCGAATTGCGATACAGAGGTATTGAAAGAGGTGCAGAAGTTGGAGAACGTGCCGATATTGATGTTGTTGAGGCTAGAATTGCGATTAACCAGCGCAGATTGAGTTTGGAGCAATCTAAGGTAAAGTTGATGAAGGCATCTTTAGAGTTGTCAACTTTTCTTTGGTTAGAGAATAACATTCCAGTAGAATTGCAGCCTAATGTTATTCCAGATGTGGATTCAGAGCCAATTGTAGATACCACTTTTAATATTAACCAGTTACGAGAAGATGAAGTCATTGTAGAAACCCATCCTAAAATGATTTCATTAGATTATAAATTGCAAAGTTTAGAGGTAGATACAAAACTAAAAGCCAATAGACTTTTACCAAAAGTAGATGTAGAGTATAACTTTATAACCGAAGTGCCTGAGGTAGCTCGCTCATTCAATACGGCTGAATATAAAGGTGGACTAAATGTAAGTTTTCCTCTGTTTTTAAGAAAAGAACGAGGCGATTTAAGGTTGGCAAAACTAAAGATGCAAGACACCGAGTTTGAGATTAATGCGACTCGAGTTAATCTTCAAAATAAGATCAATGCCATTCGCCAAGAGTTGGATTCTTATGTCACACAGAATGAATTGGTGACGCAAATGGTAACAGACTATTCAAAAATGTTGGAAGCTGAAGAGCGTAAATTTATTTTAGGTGAGAGTTCTCTGTTTTTGGTTAACTCTCGTGAGTCTAAACTAATCGATGGACAACTGAAGGCTATTGAAGTACAATACAAGTTTTTTAGTACTAAAGCCAAACTATTTAATAGCCTTGCGGTAAATCCGGATTTTTAGAAGATATTTTCTCTTATCTCTAGTCTAATATCTCTTATCTATAATTTATATTTGTTACATGAACGTACATTTTATAGCTATAGGTGGTGCGGCAATGCACAATTTGGCGTTAGCGCTACATAACAAAGGATACAAGGTAACAGGAAGTGACGATGAAATTTTCAATCCTTCTAAGTTACGATTAGAAGCTAAAGGCTTGTTACCAGAAGCTTTTGGTTGGTTTCCTGAAAAAATTACTTCAGATTTAGATGCGATTGTCTTGGGTATGCATGCCAAAGCTGACAATCCTGAGTTGTTAAAGGCTCAAGAATTAGGTCTAAAAATCTATAGCTATCCAGAGTTTTTGTACGAGCAATCCAAAAACAAAACCAGAGTTGTTATTGGTGGAAGCCACGGAAAAACAACCATTACGTCTATGATTTTGCATGTGATGCACTATCACGATAAAGATGTGGATTATATGGTTGGTGCACAGCTAGAAGGGTTTGATGTCATGGTAAAACTTACAGAAGACAATGATTTTATTGTTTTAGAAGGCGACGAGTATTTAAGCTCACCAATAGACAGACGACCAAAATTCCATTTGTATAAACCTAATATTGCTTTATTGAGCGGTATTGCTTGGGATCATATCAATGTCTTCCCAACCTACGAGAATTATGTTGAGCAGTTTAAAATTTTTGTAGATTCTATTGTTAGAGGTGGAAGTATTAATTACAATGAAGAAGATGAGGAAGTGAAACGTGTGGTTGAGGCTTCTGAAAACCAAATACGAAAAATCCCCTATCGCACACCAGAATATACGGTAGAAGATGGTGAAACTTTATTAGAGACACCAGAAGGACCAATGCCAATTGAAATTTTTGGTGCACACAATTTGAATAATTTGGCAGGTGCCAAATGGATTTGCCAACATATGGGCATTGATGAAGACGATTTTTATGAAGCCATAGCGACCTTTAAAGGAGCTAGCAAACGTTTGGAAAAAATCGCGGAAACCTCAAAAAGTGTCGCATACAAAGATTTTGCACATTCACCAAGTAAAGTTGAAGCAACGACAAAAGCGGTAAAAGCACAAT
>JAGQZO010000175.1:0-2226 GCA_020435515.1 Winogradskyella sp.
TGGTGGTGGTAATCATTAATTGATTTCACTTATAAATATAAACCGTCTAAATCTAAATTTAGACGGTTTTTTTATTTAAAGAAATAAGAAAAAACATTCAAAATTATGGCACTTTATCTATGCCTATTATATTTGTAAAAATTTCAAATATAATATGATAACATCAGATCAGATTAAAGATCTTAATTCCCGTCTAGACATACTTAGACAATATCTTTGACTTAGATACCAAGCTTATAGAAATTGCCAACGAAGAAGAGCAAACATTCGATCCAAATTTCTGGAACGATTCAAAAAAAGCCGAACTGGTAATGCGTTCTCTAAGAGAAAAGAAAAGTTGGGTCAATGATTTTAATACTGCCAAAACACTTTTTGAAGACTTAGAAGTCATTTATGAATTCTATAAAGAAGAGGAAGCTTCACTAAACGATGTAGAATCTCGGTACGAACAAGCTATTGATGCTATTGAAAGACTAGAATTTAAAAATATGCTTTCCGAAGAAGGCGATAGTTTAAGTGCCGTATTACAAATTACAGCAGGTGCTGGAGGTACTGAATCTTGCGATTGGGCAAGTATGCTTATGCGCATGTACTTAATGTATGCCGAAAAAAGTGGTTTTAAAGTCAAGGAGCTCAATTATCAGGAAGGTGATGTGGCTGGTATAAAAACGGTAACACTAGAAATTGAAGGAGATTATGCATTTGGATGGTTAAAAGGCGAAAATGGAGTGCATAGGTTGGTTCGTATTTCCCCTTTTGATAGTAATGCCAAACGACACACAAGTTTTGCCTCTGTTTACGTTTATCCTTTAGTTGACGATTCTATCGAAATAGAGATAAATCCAGCAGATATAGAAATTACAACAGCACGTTCTAGTGGTGCAGGTGGACAAAATGTAAACAAGGTAGAAACCAAAGTGCAATTATTGCATAAGCCTACAGGCATTCAGATTCAATGCTCCGAAACGCGTTCGCAACACGACAATAGAGCAAGAGCTTTACAAATGCTAAAGTCTCAGTTGTATGAAATTGAGTTGCAAAAGCAAATGGCGCAGCGAGAAGACATAGAAGCTGGTAAGATGAAAATAGAATGGGGAAGCCAAATTAGAAACTATGTAATGCATCCTTATAAGTTAGTAAAAGATGTTCGTACAGCCCATGAAACGGGCAATGTCGATGCGGTTATGGATGGTGATATAGAACCATTCTTAAAGGCTTATCTCATGATGATGGGGCAAAAAAGTGAGAATTAAAACTACTCGATAAGTATTTAAATCCAATGGCATAATAATTGTAAAAACAATAGACATGATTACCATTTACCATAACCCAAGATGCAGAAAGTCTAGAGAAGGATTAGCCTTACTAGAAGAGTCAGGAAAAACTTTTGAGGTTATTAAATACCTTGATGATTCAGTAAGTGAGGAAGAGCTTAAAACGATTATTGCTAAATTGGGCGTAAAACCGATAGATTTAGTCAGAAAGAATGAATCCATTTGGAAATCAGAATTCAAGGACAAAGAATTATCTGACGAACAAATTATTAAAGTTATGGCAAAACATCCAAAACTCATAGAACGACCAATTGTTATTAATGGTAATAAAGCCGTTGTTGGCAGGCCAAAAGAATTAATATTAGATATTATTTAATTATGAAAAAAGTAGTATTATTTACCTTTTCCCTACTCCTTGGTTTTAACATATATGCTCAATCTCGTAGAGATCGTATGGGAAATCCCGTAGTTAACAGAGAACCAACTGAAGAAGAAATAGCAAAGTACGAACAAAAACTCGAAGAGCGCAAAGATGAGTTCATTGCTAATTTCCTAACCACACTAGAAGCTGACGATTTTCAGAAAGAAATTATCAAACAATATATAAACTCATACTTTGAAGCCAAAAAAGAAGTTTTAAAAGTAAAATACGAACGTACTTTTGATAGAGAGGAAGCCATAAAGAAACTTGATGAATCTCACTTTAAAGATTTGGAAGAGTTGATATCAGAAAGTGATATGACTAAGATTAAAGATATGATTAAAGGAGATTTTGACGAAAAAGAGGTCAAAAAGGAAAAGAAGAAAAAACGAAAAAAGAAAGACAAAAACTAATAGATAGTAGCTATTCTGACATTGAAAATCCGTATTTTCCTTTAACATAAGATTAACCAAATGCACCGCAAGTAAAAGTATTTTTGCTCATCTAAAAAGCAAAATCACTAACCACTTG
>JAGQZO010000175.1:2420-11986 GCA_020435515.1 Winogradskyella sp.
GGAATCACAGACATAGAAGGAAAATTTAGTTTTGAAGTACCCTCTGGAACCTACAACATCTACGTAGAATATATTTCATATACCACAAAAGAGTACTTAAATAAAACTCTATCAAAATCCATAGATTTAGGTACTGTAAGCCTAGCTTTAGATACAGAGTCTCTTGAAGAAGTTACAATAGTTGCAGAAAAAACAACCGTTGAGGTAAAATTAGATAAAAAGGTTTACAACATAGGTCAGGATTTAACAACTGCTGGAGGTACAGTAAGCGATGCTCTAAATAATGTCCCATCGGTTTCTGTTGATATAGAGGGAGGTATAAGTCTTAGAGGTAACCAAAATGTCCGAATTTTGATTAACGGTAGACCATCAGCTTTAGCTGGTTTTGGAGATACCAATGTTTTAAGTCAATTACCAGCCGAGGCTATTGAACGTGTTGAAGTAATAACTTCACCCTCTGCAAGATATGATGCCGAAGGAACTGCTGGTATTCTCAATATTATTTTGAGACAAAAAGAAACATTAGGTTTTAACGGCTCTTTCAACTTTACTGTTGGTAACCCAGATAATATCGGCCTCAACTCTACCATTAATTACAGAACCGAAAAATTCAACATATTTACCAACTTAAGTTGGCGTTATTTTGATGCTCCTAGAACAAGTTATACCGATGTAACTTACTTTGACCGCTTAGTGGATGGAAATACAATAGAGCCAGAGTTTAGAAGAATTATAGAAGACCAAGAAGTAGAGCGCCTCAATAGAAATTACAATGCCAATTTAGGTTTAGAATATTTTATAGATGAGACTTCTTCAATAACAGGTGGTTTATTTTACAGGCTTGGTAGTGATGCAGATTTATCTCTAAATAGTAGTGAACGTTTTAATGAAGATACTATTGTAGAAGAAACTTTAAGACGTGAAAAAGAAACCGAACAAGATAATAGTTACCAAGTCACATTAAATTATGTAAAACGCTTTGGTGATGACAACGATCATAAACTTACGGCAGATTTTCAGTATGCTAATGACTCTGAAGATGGCTTTACCAACCTAAACGAAGATTATATAACCACTAATCAAACCAATCCAGAACCGTTTCAACAGGAACAGGAATTTACAGAAGAAGTTCAAAACGAATATTTAATTCAAACCGACTATGTACTACCTATAAATAAAGACTCAAGATTCGAAGCAGGATATAGAGGAACTTTCCAAAATGAGGTTACTGATTATAGATTAGAACAGGAAAATATAGCTACAGGTAATTTAGTAGTCAATGATACTATTACAAATGTTTTTGATTATGATGAAAACGTGAATGCCGTTTACACCCAATACGGCTCAAAATTTGGCAAATTTTCCTTTTTATTGGGTCTACGTCTTGAGCACACACAATTAAAAGGCAAAATAGATTCTAGGCTAACAAATGAAGAATTAGTAGAAGCTTTTGGTTTTCCTATACAAACCGATTTTGATAACAATTACTTAGGCCTCTTCCCTACTGTTAACATCATATATAATTTAGGAGATGACGATTCGGATTCTGAAGAGAGCATAACAATTGGTTATAACAGACGAATTAACAGACCTAGAGGTTGGTTTATAAATCCCTTTCCTACGCGATCAAGTAGAACTAATATTTTTCAAGGTAATCCTAATTTACAACCTGCTTTCGCTAGTGCCTTTGATATAGGTTACTTAAAACGTTGGGATGATTTTACTTTAACAACCTCTGTTTATTATCAGTATGAAACCGATTCTTTTGAACGAGTTCAAGAAAACACAGGACAACAAACTACAGACGGTATCGATATAATTAGAACTATTCCTATAAATTTATCAACCAATGCCAGAACTGGTGCAGAATTAGGGATTTTATATAATCCAGCAAAATGGTTACGACTCAACTCTAGTTTTAATTTCTTTCAATTTGAAACTGAAGGGGAATTTAACGGTGTAGATTATAGTGCAAAAAATACTAGTTGGTTTGCCAGATTTAGTTCTAAAGTTATTTTACCATGGAAAATTGATTGGCAGACCAATGCCAATTACAGAGGTGCCATACAAGATGCTCAATCAGACACCGATGGAATTTTATCTATTGACTTAGCTTTTAGTAAGGAACTTTTTGATAATAGTTTAACTTTATCTCTTAACGTTAGGGATCTATTCAATTCAAGAAGACGTGAATCTGTAACTACAACAGATTTCTTTAGACGTTTCAGTGACACACAATGGCGTCAACGCCAAATTAATTTTTCAATTATTTACAGGTTTAACCAGCAACTCAATAAGCGCGAGCGCTCAGGAAGAGGCAATGGTGACGGTGGTGATGATTTTGATTTTGAAGGATAATTATCTATAGCATTTTAGCAATAAAAATGACCTTTCTCATATACCAAAGGTCATTTTTTAGTTAAATTGCTTATATGAATACTATTGCAGAACGTATATACGATTACCTAAAAGGATTTCCACCGTTTAACTTATTAACAAGAGAACAGCTACTATCTATTTCTAAATCGGTTGATGTCATCTATTTAGAAAATAATCAGTTTCTGTTTGAAATCGGACAACCTGTAGCCAATCACTTTTATGTGGTTAGAGATGGTGCTATTGGTTTGTTTAGGGCTAATAATATTTTAGTAGATAAATGTGACGAAGGTGATATTTTTGGTCTACGTGCACTACTCCGCAAAGGCGAATACAAACTTAACGCTAAAGCCATTGAAGAGAGCATTGTTTACAGTATTTCCCTAGAAAATCTAGAAGCTTACATTACCGCTAATTCTGATGCTAGCCAGTTTCTCATGGCAAGTTTTGCTTCAAACATTAGGGTTAAAAATACAGAAGAAGATGACTTTGTAGAAACGCTCCAACATTCATCAGAATATACCTATCTACAAACTGCAGACTATTCTAAAAATCCCATAACATGTAGCATTAATACCAGTATAAAGGACGCTGCAAGTATCATGACCGAAAAACACGTTGGCTCTATTGTAATCGTAGATAACAAAAGGCCCATTGGGATTATTACAGATAAAGATTTACGCACCAAAATCGCCACAGGCAAACATCTAATCAATGATAGCGTTTCCTGTATTATGTCTTCACCTGTTATTGCGTATCCTGAAACCATTACGATAGCTGAAGCTCAAATTGCAATGCTAAAACATAAAATTACGCACCTATGTATTACAAAGGATGGTACTAACAATACGGAATTAACAGGAATTCTTTCTGAACACGATATTATAGTTCTCAGGGAAAATAATGCCTCAGCGCTTATAAAAGAAATTAAACGAAGTCGTTCAGCAGAACAGCTTATAGATATAAGACAACGTACCGAAAAATTATTGGAGCGCTATTTAGAACAGGATATTCCTATCGATTTTATATCAAGATTGGTGTCTGCTATAAATGATACTATAACACAGAGAATCATAGAGTTTTCCATTGCAAAAATGGACACAAAACCACCTACAAAATTCGCATGGCTTGCAATTGGTAGTCAAGGCCGACAAGAACAATTATTAATGACCGATCAAGATAATGCTCTTGTTTTTGAAAATGTTGATGAAGAAAAATATAACAGTACACAATCATACTTTTTAAAATTATCCGATTACATCAACAAAGATTTAGAAACGGTTGGTTTTGAACTGTGTCCAGCTCAAATGATGGCCAATAACCCTAAATGGTGTCAATCGGTTATGGAATGGTCAAAACAATTCAATAGTTGGATTACAACTCCAGACCAAGATAATCTTATGCTATGCACTATTTTCTTTGATTATGAACACATTTACGGAGACAAAGAACTTGTAAATCAACTATCTGAAAGCTTATTCAAGAGTATAGATAGCTATGATATCTTTTTAAATTATCTAGGGCGAAATGCTCTATTAAATCCACCACCTTTAAGCTTTTTTAGACAATTTTTAGTAGAAGATGATGGTGAACACAAAGATCATTTTGACATCAAAGCACGTGCAATGATGCCTTTAGTAGATGCAGCACGGCTGTTAATTCTTTCGCATAATATTAAAGCAATAAACAATACGCTAGAGCGCTACGAAAAATTAATTGAATTAGAACCACAAAATAAAGACACTTATCTGTTTTGTATTGAAGCGTATAAAAACCTTTTAACCTTCAGAACCAAACAAGGCTTAAAACATAATGACTCTGGTAGATTTATAGACCTAGAATCTTTGGATAAAGGAAATCGCTTACAACTAAAACGAAGTTTTAAGGCTGTTAAAGAAGTGCAAGAACTTATTAAAGTACGTTTTAAACTTTCACAATTACTTTAATATGAATTGGTTTAAACATAAATCGTATCCTGACTTTTGGGAAGCTTACAAAAAATGCTTCGCAGAGACTCAAAAGCAGAATATTGAACATATACGGTTTGTTGTTTTTGATACCGAAACCACTGGACTTGATACTAAAAATGACAGAATATTATCTATAGGTTGCATAGCTATAGAGGGTTTAAAAATTAAAGTTTCAGACCAAATAGAATTATATGTAAAACAGGAAAAGTTTAATGCAAATACAGTAAAGATTCATGGTCTGCTTAAAGAAGGCAAACTTGTTAAAGTTGAAGAGCCTAAAGCTATTGAACTCTTTTTAAACTATATAAAAAATGCAGTTATTGTAGCACATCACGCAGCATTTGATATTGCTATGATTAATGCTGTTCTTGTAAGGTTAGGATTGCCAAAACTAAAAAACAGAGTTTTAGACACGGGTCATATCTTTCAGAAAACGAAGCTAGACACAAGTAAAACGCATTTTGGCTTAGACGAACTAGCAAACCGCTTTAAAATTCCACTACATGATAGACATACAGCTTCCGGTGATGCATATATTACTGCTTTAATATTTTTGAAGCTTATTTCTAAACTAAAGACTGACTCAAACCGCAGCTTAAAAGACTTGGAAAGAACCTCAAAACGAATTGGGTTGTTGTAAGTTTTATTTTAAAATTAATTTTATGTAAACAAAAAACACATCCTGTTTTGGATGTGCTTAATACTTTTTGATTAGTTATCTATATTAGTTTATAATAACTTTTTCTGTTCTTGTAATACCTGAGATATCTAGTTTTACAATATAAACACCAGATTGTAAAGCTTCTACACTAATTGAATTATTATTACTTCCGCTTTCCAACTCCCTAGATAATACTAACCTACCCTGTACATCGTAAAGTTCTAATTGTGTTGGTCCAACCAACTTACCATTAATATTCAAGTAATCAGGATTGGTACTTGTAAAGATTTCCAGTCCACTAAAAATGTTAGAATCAATAGATAAAGTTGTAGGTGAAAAATGAAGGAAGAATCTACCTGTACCAACTAAATCTTCAATTGCAGTAAAGCTATAGCTATTGGTATTCATTAAAGTAAAGGTATTTTCTAAATTATCTTCAAGATAAATATTAATATCTTCGGACAAATCACTTTCATATATATTAATGCTTATATTATCACCAGCAGAAGCATTCATTCCAAGAGGAACCACAACACTTTCCATATCGTCATAAGACAAACATTGAATTGCAAGGTCTACACCAACATTATCTGCAACTAAATGAGAATATAATGAGAAACTTGCACTACTAGCATCTAAAGATCCTGCATCATAGCCTATATCTAAACCAGAAGAACAACTATCTGTGAAGTAAAAATCTGTATCGTAATTATTTGCTGCACTTTGAATTCTTAAACTTAGGTGTGAGATTGAACTACTTCTACCCAAAATAAAATCGTCGTTACCAACAGTAGTTCGCATAGCTGGCGTAAAAGATAAGTTATTTACACCACCAGTACCATTAGAGAATACAAAGAATCCTTGTCCTGGTGCTATATTTTTTCCAACATTTTGTACATTATTAATAATAGTCCAAATTGCTGAACCATCAGTACCTGCATTATAACCGTAAACAGCATTGTAGTTAGAATCTAAAACATCATTGCCGGACGATCCATTTTCACTAATAAATGCCTGAGCGTCTATGTAGCTTGTATAAGGATTACCTACTAAATTCCATGAACTAGCAGATCCTGCAGTAATCGTTGTGTTAACATCACCAACATTAACAGTACCTGTGAATACTACTGGACTTCCATCTACAGTTGCAGCCCGATAGCCTTTACCTGCTTCGAGAGGTGTAGTTTCGTTTACAACGATATCATAATTTTCATAATTACCAGAGACGTTGTTAAACGGAGCAAAAGCTCTAAGGTTATTTAAGGACGCAATATTTTTATTCCAATCAGCAAAATCACTAAAAGCCTCCATAGTTCCATCGGTTACAGGAGACGATACCAAATCATTACCACCACCAGAAGAAGTACCAACTTGATTTACAAATCTCTCATATCTTGCTCTTCCAGTTATGGTACTGGTAGATGAAGGATTTAAACTTGAATATGCATCTGAATCTGACTTTAATAAAATACTCTTTGCAGTTAGACTCACTCCAGAGTCCACAATTAGATTCCCATCAGGATTAACAGTTATAGTATTAAATGTCGTATTTGAAGTTATATTAGCATCACCAGATATCACTACCAAATCTTCCATATCTGTTGATACACCATTTGGGTCATTACCATCTTGCCAACCATTATCATATACATAGTCCGGTCCCTTATGTATTGCAAAACTATCCTCGATAACACCAAAACGATTTAAAAACTTCATAGAAAGATTATTACCATCTACTTCTAGTATACCTGTACCAAATTGTTTTACACCATAATACATGGCATTATGATCAAATGTGCCGTTGGCAACCCTTGAGGCTGTCGCATTCACAGAATATACGGTTCCTATACCCGCATTTTCACCAACACTAGACTTGCTATATGCACCATCTCCATTTGGTCTACCATCTCCATCGCCATTTGGGCCAACAGCATGTGTGGCAAAATCAAATGATGCAGATTCACCATAATGACCATTAATAAAGTAAGATCTCTCATAAGACTCAGTATGCCCAGCTATAACCAAATCTACACCATTGGCCTCTAACATTGGGATAATATTCTCACGCATTTCCTTTAACTCTATTTCCGCAGGATCACCAAAATATTGCAAACCTTCAGAAGTGTGCCAACCTTTGGAGTAAGGAGGATGATGCCACAGGGCTACAATCCATTGCTGTGTTGTATTTTGAATGTCATTTAAAGCCCAATTATACATTGTAGCTCCTACAGATCTATCTTCTTCAAAAGAATTTAAGACAATAAAGTGTATATTTCCATAGTCAAAAGAATAGTAAGACTCTGTTCCTGAAGCTATACCACCTGATTCACCTGCAGTTGGAAAAGAAAATATGTCATAATATGCACCTACTATACTTGACCCAGAGTTTATATACTTTCCATCTATATTACCAATGGTAGACCAAATAATAGAATTCTGCACCCTATCTGAATAAGTATTAAATAAACTACCTTGATATTGAATATCAGTTCCATGAGAGTCTGCATTGTCACCAGTTAACAAAATACCATCTATGGTATTATTTCCTATATACGAATAAAAGGCATCTCTTACTTCGATTGTCCTAGCAATATTAGAGCTATGATGTGCTTTACCTATACCTCCAAGAATCCAAAATGTGTATGGATCTGTTGAACCAATTGCAGGGTGAGTTTTAAAATATAGATCAGTATCATTAGGCAACAAACTGCCACCTGTTCCTATTCTATAGTAATAGATAGTTGCTGACGCTAAACCAGTAATATCTAGTTCATGATCTACTTTTGGGGTAAGATCGCTTATAGTTGAATAGGTGGCAAATGTTGCGTCTGTACTATACTCTACAATAGATGTATCATTAATGTCTGTTCTCCATTTTATTGTAACACCAGTCTCTGTGCCCTTCTGAAGATAAGGTATCCTAGTAATAGTTTGCCCAAATAAAGGCAATGCAACTAGTAATAAAAGTAATAATGTGTAACCTCTTTTCATCTATTTCTATTTTTTTAAGCTCGATTTTTTTAATTGTAATTCTGAATAAAACTCTCTCATAAATTTGGCATTCCTTATTCTGTGAGGTAATTTTTCATAGCTCTCTTCAGCTTTTACTATGGAAAGTTCTGCTTCGTTAAATTTTTTTTGTTGAATCTGGATGTTGGCAAGTTTTAAATAAGCACGTTCTTTTCTGTTGCTTATTTCAATTACTTTATTTTGATATTTCACTGCAGAATCAAAATCTTTCATATCCATAAAGTTTGAAATCAGCTGATCATAGAGGACAAGAACATCACCTAAGTTTTCAATTCCTTCTATGAGTATAGACTGCGAACGTTGCCTTCCATACGCTTTGTCTGTAGCATACCAGGCATTAGAAGCGTACAAATAATTTTCTGGAAAAGTTTTCTCCGAGTTCTGTATAACATCATCATACAATTTTGCTGACTTCTCATACTTGCCTTTTTTAAAGTAAATATCAGCAAGCAATTTTAGAGCTCCTATGTTTTTAGGTTCTGCCCTAAGTATTTTTTTTATAAGTCTTTTAGACTCTTGAAATTTCTCTAGGTGATAATTACTTTTAGCTATATAAAAATCTTGTTCTAAACAATCCACGCCTAATTTTTGGGCTTGCTTAAAATCCCCTAAACCATTAATATAATTATTATGCTGAAAATAAAGTTTACCTCTTTTGAAATATAGATTAGCACTATCAGGATTTTTTTGAATCTCTTCGGTAGCTTCCAATATGCGTTTGTGCAAATCACCATGGGCATTAACACTTGTACCTGAGAGTACAAACAGCAATATGTAAAGTAATTGAAATCGCAAAGTTTATAATTGTTTGGGGTAATTAATAGCATATCAAAAGAAATCAAAATTTAAGCAGATTGTGAATAATTTAGACAAAGTGTAATATTACTTGTTTAAATACAGACTACTGACAAAACAGACGTCTAAAAGCAAATTAAAACGCTAATCTTCAAAATGTTAAAATAAAAAAACACACCCAAAAATGGATGTGTTTTCTCCTAACTAAATTAATGGACAACAGATTATTGTCAAACTAATTTTATGGTCATTATATTAAGCAACAATACTTAATTTCTTTTTTACTTTAACTTCATTTTCTTTTGCTTCAAATTGATTTGAAGTGTTCTTTTTACCGCCAGCTTTTAAAGCATTATCACCAGCAAAGAAGGATTTGTGATCATCACCAAGGTCTGAACCTGCCATTCTTTGATGTTTTACACAAGCCACTCCTTTTCTAATTTCTTGGCGTTGCACATCTCTTACATAAGCTAACATACCATCTTTACCAAAGTAGCCTTCGGTTAAATCATTCATATGTAATGCGGTGGTATGATAGGTTGGCAGAGTGATTAAATGATGGAAAATTCCGGCTTCTCTAGCTCCATCCATCTGAAAAGTCTTGATCTTTTGATCTGCTCTATGGCACAATTCTGTTCCGTCGTACTCGGCACTCATTAAATCGTTTCTGTCATAAGCCGTCATATTTTCGCCTTCTGCCAGCATTTCTTCATAAACTTGATTACGGAAATTCA
>JAGQZO010000176.1 GCA_020435515.1 Winogradskyella sp.
TCATATTCTTTTGCTACATCATATAATTTAATATCTATTAACTCTTTGTCATCGTTATCTAAGTAGCACCAAGCTGTCGGGAATGGATTTAAGCCTCTTATCTTATTATATATGGTATCTAAATTTGCAGTCCAGTCTATTTTACAGTTTTCACGATTAAGTTTGTAGGCTGTTTTTAAATTATCAGATTTTGACTGAATGGTGGTAGTTACATTATCTGCTTCTATGAGTCTTACTGTTTTGATAACAAGATCGCTTCCTATAGTCATAAGTTCATCGTGCAATTCTCCTACTGTGGTATCTTCATTTATATTTGTTTCTTCACTCATGATTATAGCACCAGTATCTATTTTTTCATCTATAAAAAACGTAGTGACTCCTGTTTTCTTTTCACCATTTATAATTGCCCAGTGTATTGGTGCGGCACCTCTGTACTGTGGCAAAAGAGAAGCGTGTAGGTTAAATGTTCCAAATTCAGGCATCTGCCAAACTACTTTTGGAAGCATTCTAAAGGCAACAATAATTTGCAGATTAGCGTTGAGTGCTTTTAATTCTTCAATAAAGGATTCTGATTTAAGATTTGTAGGTTGAAGAATATTTAGTTGATGTTCTAATGCAAATTCTTTTACCGCTGAAAACTTTAATTTCTGACCACGACCAGCTTTACGATCTGGAGCAGTTATAACTCCAACAACATTGTAATTATTTTCTAATAGAGCCTTTAGGGTAGCCACAGCAAAGTCTGGAGTGCCCATAAAAACTATTCTTAAATCGCGTTTGTTTGTCATAATAATGTGTATGTGTTTGAGTCTGTAATTTTCACTTTTCTGGTTTCGATGAGTTTTTTTAGCGTTTCTATTAACTCACTTTCAGAACAATTAAAAACCAGCAATAATTGGCGCGAAGATAAATCTTCTTGTTTCAATGCCTCTAGGATTTGGCTTGCAAGGTTTTTAGAATTGGTTTGTGTATTTGCTGTTTTTTGCACACATACTGAGCACAAACCGCAATTTTTATCAGATTTCTCACCAAAGTATGCTAATAGCTGTCTGTTTTTGCAAACGTTACTATTGTTTACATAATTAATAACAGCTTCAACCTGCTGGTGTTTTAATAGATGTTGTTGTTCTATGATCTTAACTATGGGATTTATGGTAATGTCATCTTCTCTAGGTTTTAAGAAGGTAATTTCAGAATCTGTATTGGCCATTTCAAGACTTATTATTTTGTCTTTTTCAAGCTGCCTTAGTTGATCTACCACTTTTTTTTCTGGTAAATCTGCTTTGTCTATAACGAGATTTAGGTTCACTTTTGTTTCGTAGTCAAAAATGCCTCCATAAGTTCTTAGTAATACTTTAACCACAGTATTTAATTCTAAGTGTCTTTCTAAATATTCAAATAAAGCATTGTTAGAAATTAAAAACTGAATATTAGTTCTAAAATTAAAATGCTGAGTTAAAGCAATAACTGAGTTTCGGTCTAAAAGTGTTAATGCATTATAGGTAATACCTGGATTTAGTCTGTAAGTATTGCAAAATGTTTTAAAATCGAACTGATAAGTGCTGTTTTCGCCTTCTCCATAAGCTACTTGAAAGTAGTTGCATAATTTTTTATAAATATGCTTTATATAGTCTGATGAAGGTAAAGTATTCAAAAATTGACTTTTTAAATGCTCTTCATCAATAGGCTGTTTTAATATAATAGCATTAGCCAATTCTCCATCTCGGCCAGCTCTTCCTGCTTCCTGATAATAACTTTCTAAACTTTCAGGTAAATTAAAGTGAATTACGTTTCTGACGTTAGACTTATCAATTCCCATACCAAAAGCCGTAGTTGCCACCATTATAAGTTTTTGCTCACTAAGCCATAATTGTAACCTTTCGTTTTTTTCCTTATTGGTAATTCCACCATGATAAAATGTGGTCGAAAATCCCTTAGCTTCTAGATAATCGCTAATATCTTCTGTGGTTCTTCTATTTCTGACATAAATAATAGAACTTCCAATTTTTGCACTTAAGATGTGTTTTAGTTGAAATAATTTATCTTCAGTTTGAACAACCTGATAAGCAATATTACTTCTGGTAAAAGATGCTTTAAAGATTTTTGGTGCAACAAAATCTAAACTGGCAATAATATCATCTATAATGTTGTATTTGGCAGAGGCTGTGAGCGCAATACAATTTACTTGCGGATGAAGTTGCCTTAGGGTGGAAATATTTTTGTAGGCAGGTCTAAAGTCATTTCCCCATTGACTGATGCAGTGTGCTTCATCTACGGCAATAAGATTCACTTGCATTTGTTGTATACGTTCTTGTACTAATGGTTGCTGTAATCGTTCTGGAGACAGGTATAAAAACTTATAATTGCCATAAATACAATTGTCTAACTGAGTATCTAAATCCTTATAAGACATACCAGAAGTAAGAGCAATGGCTTTAATGCCTTTTTGTTTTAGTGAGCTTACTTGGTCTTTCATTAATGCAATAAGTGGAGAAACCACAATGCATATACCTTCTTTCATAAGTGCAGGAACTTGAAAACAAATTGATTTACCACCACCAGTAGGTAACAGGGCAAAGGTATCTTCGTTTTCTAATACCGAATTGATAATATCTTCTTGTAAAGGTCTAAAAGAAGTATAATTCCAGTAACGTTCTAAAACTTCAATAGGATGCATTACTACAAATTTAAGACCTCTAAAATGAAATCGGTACGTTTTTCTATAGTTTCAAAAGGCACATCGATTAATTGGTATCCAAATCTCATGTATGTTTTTAAGAGATGATGGTGAATTTCTATAGCTTGCTCAAAATTTTCGTAACGCTCACTATCACTAGTAAAGATCTCTTGCCAAGGAGCTAGTACAAAAACATAATCGTAACTATTAATTTTTGAAGCATCATTAAAATGTTGAGGGTACTTGTCACCTATATAGTCCATGTAAGCCAAAACGTCAGGTATGCCTCTATCTAAAAAAACCGCATGTATTTCTTCTTTAGAAGCATCATTATATTGTTTGATTCTACCTTCTAAAAGCTTTTCGCTAAAGAGTAGAGGTTCTGTTAAAAAAAGCTGCTCTATGCCATCCTTCCTAGCTTGTAAGGTAATCTCTCTAGAGATTTCTTCATAGCACAAAAAACCACGGCTTTTTAAATTATTTATAATTGAAGATTTTCCGGTACCAGGACCACCTGTAATAACAATTTTCTTAGGACTCAAATTGGTAGTATTTTTGCAGTAAAATTCGTGATAAAATATTAAAACCAAAAATGCAAAGTAAGATGTATCTTTGCATTAATAAAGATTGATAATGGATAAGAATAATAAATCAGAGGAATTCTATGTAAAGCTAAAGGCACAACTACAAGATACTACACTTTGGCCAACGGAATATTTATATAAGTTTATTGTTATTTCTGAGACTTCAAAAATCGAAGAAATAAAGGCTTTGTTTAACCATTTGGGAGCAGTGATTAATACAAGACCATCTAAAAATGGTAAATACACAAGTGTGTCTGTTAATGTTAGAATGAAAAACCCTGATGCGGTAATCTCTAAATACAAAGAGGTAGGCGAAAAAGTTGAAGGTGTAATTTCCCTTTAAAATTTCTTCTAACCTTGCTATTTTTTTGTACTTTGCGACAAAACCTAGAAACTTCGGGTTTTATATAATTTACTACACATTTTTACATTTTGATTGATAATTTAGAATACAACACAGAGCGCGAACATTTAATAATACCTGAGTATGGTCGTCATTTACAAAAAATGATCAATTATGCTAAGACTCGCGAAACCAAAGAAGAAAGAAACAAATTAGCAAACGCCATCATTTCTGTGATGGGAAATCTACAACCTCATTTAAGAGATGTGCCAGATTTTCAGCATAAGTTGTGGGATCAGTTATTTATTATGTCTGATTTTGATCTAGATGCTGATTCTCCCTATCCAAAACCTTCTCGAGAAGAGCTATCTGCAAACCCGGAGCCTTTGAGATATCCTCAGAACCATCCAAAATATCGTTTTTATGGTAACAATATAAAAACCATGATCGATGTAGCTGTTACATGGGATGAAGGAGAAATGAAAGAAGCTCTAATTTATACCATAGCAAATCACATGAAAAAGAGCTACCTCAATTGGAATAAAGATAGTGTTGAGGATAATGTTATTTTCGATCATTTGCATGAATTATCTAATGGTAAAATAAACCTAAAAAATAGTGAAGAAGACCTTAGTGATTCATCTAGCTTAATGCGAGCAAAAACTAAGTTTAGCAACAAAGGAAGTAAAAAACCTAAAAAGAAATATACTAACAATCGTAAACGTTACTAATAACGAATGAGTACATTTAAAATAGAAGGCGGACACCAGTTAAAGGGGGCAATTAAACCTCAAGGAGCTAAGAACGAAGCCTTGCAAATACTTTGTGCAGTATTATTAACTTCAGAGACTGTTGTAATTAATAATATACCAGATATTATAGATGTTAACAAGCTTATAACTTTACTGAAAAAATTAGGTGTAAAAGTTGAAAAACTTGGTAAAGGCTCTTATAGTTTCAAAGCAGATGAAGTAAATTTAAAATACTTAGAATCAGCAGAATTTAAGGAAGATGGTAAAGGACTGCGTGGTTCTATAATGATTGTGGGACCTTTGCTAGGTCGTTTTGGTAAAGGATATATTCCTAAGCCAGGTGGTGATAAAATTGGTCGTCGACGATTAGATACACATTTTGAAGGGTTCATCAATCTTGGTGCTAAATTTAGATATAACAGAGAAGATTATTTCTACGGTGTAGAAGCAGAAGAGCTTAAGGGCACTTATATGCTTTTAGACGAAGCTTCTGTAACTGGTACAGCGAATATTGTTATGGCTGCGGTTTTAGCCAAAGGACAGACCACCATTTATAATGCAGCTTGTGAGCCTTATTTACAGCAATTGTGTAAGATGCTCAATAGAATGGGAGCTAAAATATCTGGTATTGGTTCTAATATGTTAATTATTGATGGTGTAGAAAGTTTAGGTGGTACAGAGCATAAAATGCTACCAGACATGATTGAAATTGGTAGTTGGATTGGTCTAGCAGCTATGACCAAAAGTGAATTAACAATAAAAGACGTGAGTTGGAATGACTTAGGGCAGATACCAACGGTATTTAGAAAACTAGGAATAACTGTAGAGCAGAAAGGAGATGATATTCATATCCCTGCTCATACCAAAGGGTATCAAATTCAGAATTATATAGATGGATCTATACTTACTATTGCTGATGCTCCTTGGCCGGGATTTACACCAGACTTATTAAGTATTGTCTTGGTAATAGCAACACAAGCTAGAGGTGAAGTCTTAATTCATCAAAAAATGTTTGAAAGTCGATTATTTTTTGTAGATAAGTTGATTGACATGGGAGCGAAGATAATTTTGTGCGACCCTCATAGAGCAACAGTGATTGGTCATGATTTTAAATCGCAATTAAAAGCTACAGTAATGACGTCTCCTGATATTAGAGCAGGTATTTCATTGCTAATTGCAGCGTTGTCTGCAAAAGGAACATCAATAATTCATAATATTGAACAGATAGACAGAGGATATGAAAATATTGATGAACGATTAAGAGCAATAGGTGCTAAGATTGAACGTCTGCCAGGTAATTAGTATAACCTATATATTCATAAAATGAGAAAGCTTCAATTTTATATTTGAAGCTTTTTTATTAAAACTAAACCCTGAAGTTTATTCAGGGTTTAAAAATTGTTTATTGAAATGGTTATTTCTGTTAAGACGTACGCGTCTTAATTTTAGTAACGTTCAAAATTTTGATTTATTATAATAATTAAAAAAATTTAATTTAAAGCAGCTTTATAAGTAGCTAAGCAACGTTCTCTAGCTTCTTTGTGATCTACCATGGGTTTAGGATAGGTTAACTCTTGATATTCTGGCACCCATTTTTTAATGTATTTGTGCTCTTTGTCAAATTTCTGGATTTGAGATGTCGGGTTAAAAATCCTAAAATAAGGAGCGGCATCTACCCCAGAACCAGCAACCCACTGCCAGTTGCCCACATTGCTTGCCATTTCATAATCGTGGAGTTTTTCGGCAAAATACGCCTCTCCCCAACGCCAATCTATAAGTAAGTGCTTGCACAAAAAGCTACCAACAAGCATCCTAACTCTATTGTGCATAAAACCAGTTTCATTCAACTCGCGCATGCCTGCATCTACCAAAGGAAAACCTGTTTCGCCATTGCACCATTTCTTGAATTCATCTTCATTATTTCGCCATTCAATTCTATCGTATTTAGATTTAAATGCCTTATCAACAGTATGAGGGAAATGCCATAAGATTTGCATAAAAAATTCACGCCAAATCAATTCTTGCCAAAAGGTTTCATTTTTTTCAGCAATAGCTTTTTTAACCATTTTACGTACGCTTACTGTGCCAAAGCGTAGGTGAGGCCCTAGACGCGACGTTCCATTTTTAGCAGGGAAATTTCTTGTGTCTTCATACTCTTGTATTAACGTTGGTGTAACGTCATAAGGTACAATCTCTTGATCGGATTTTTTAAAACCAATATCAGATAAACTCAAATTTGGTAAACGTGTATTTTTAATAAGATTATCTAAAAATGAATTGGTATAATATATCTTTAAATCTATACTTCTGAACTGTTCCTTCCAAGTTCGCATGTAGGGTGTGTACACCACATACGGATCTCCATCTTTTTTTACAATTTCGTCTTTTTCAAAAATGACTTGATCCTTAAACGTTTTAAAAACGATGTTTTGACTTTCTAAAAATGATTGTATGTTTTCGTCACGTTCTTTTGCATAAGGTTCATAATCGTGATTTGTGTAAACGGCAGCTATATCGAAGTCTTTAACCAGTTGCTTATAAATGTCTTTTGGTTTGCCATGGTATATAGCAATACTACTTTGGTGTTGTTCTTGTAGTTCTTGCCTTATGTTTTGTAAGGTCTCGTGTATAAAAGTAACACGAGCATCATTTTTTGGTAATTTATCTAGGATTTCAGAATCGAAAATAAATATTGGCAAAACAGGATGGTCTCCTTTTAAAGCTTCATAAAATCCTACATTATCGTCTAGTCGTAGGTCTCTGCGAAACCAAAATATATTTATTTTTTTGCTCATTTTATTCTATATACGTCAGTTCGAGTGGTTTCAAGTTTGATAAAACTTGAAATTGTATCGAGAACCTTCAAGACTTCTCGATACAATTTTTTTCATGCTTCAAAAAATCACTCGAAGTGACAGGTTGGTTAATTCAATATTTTCCGAAAAGCTCTTCTAGCTTCTTAGTTCTGTAATCGAAGATTTCTTCAAGTTTGGGTTTTACAAGAATAGGATGCACCATTTGCCCTAAGATACCCATAGGTATTTTATAATCTACTATGTCTTCCATTTCAACACCACCTTCAATAGGTTTTATAAAATGCTTATGGTGCCACAACGCATAGGGCCCAAAACGTTGTTCATCTACAAAGTACTCTTTATCTTTTACATGCGTTATCTCTGTGACCCATTTGGTTTTAATTCCCAAAACAGGAGTTACAATATACTGAATAATTTGTCCTGGAAACATAGGCCTATCTGCACCAGACAGTATATTAAAACCCATATAATCTGGTGTAATGGTTTTTAAATTTTTAGGACTGGACAAAAATTCCCAAGCAGTGTCTACAGAAATAGGAAGATTTTGTTTTTTATGAAGTGTATATATTTTCATTAATAAAAATTAGTTGTTAAAAACTATATAAGCATTTAAAGATGTTGCTATGCAGAGCCAAACTAAATAAGGCAATAGCAGATATTTAGCGTATTTTAACCTATCATTTCTAAATGTAATGAAGAAATAGAATATGACTAATAGCAGTAAGCCAATTATAATCAATCCTAGTTTTGTGAGATGTTGATTAAAGAAAACCCAGTTCCAGCTAACATTTAATGTGACTTGCAGCCCATAAATTATCCATAAGAATTTTGACTTTCTATCTTTAAATAATTCTGCGAGATACCAAGAAAAGCAAAGCATTATAAACGTCCAAGCAACTCCAAAAACCCAACCTGGTGGAGTCCAAGGGGCTTTATTTAAATTTAAGTACCAATCGGATGTTGGTCCGTTATCCATTAACCAACTGCCCAAAGCTAAGCCGCCAAAATTGATGGCCAAAAATAAGATGAAATATTTAGTCTTGTTCAAATTAAAATTATTTAAGCGCATCTAGTTGATCTAAAATTTTCTGAGCTTCAGCATATTTTATGTCACTAGCAGCCCTATTGGTTGTTGATAACTTATGCCATTCTGCCATAAGTTTTTCATATTGCTTTTGCAATTTTTCTTTTTCAGTGTTTTTTTTAAACAATCCAAACATTATGGCTATTTTAAGTATTTTGTAATTCTAGAATTTGTAGGTTTAGTTATAGAATAAAAGTAATCTATAAATTCACCTTCTTCATCAATAAGGTATTTCTGAAAATTCCATTTTATAGTTGAATTTTGCTTTCCGTTCAATCGCTTATCGGTTAGCCATTGATATAGAGGGTGTTGTTGTGATCCGGTGACATCAATTTTTTCAGTAATTAGAAAAGTAACACCATAGTTTATTTCGCAAAATTCTTGAATCTCATTTGCATTACC
>JAGQZO010000177.1:0-5529 GCA_020435515.1 Winogradskyella sp.
CATCAGCATTACCTTTTTTTGAACCAAAAAAGCTAAAAGCGGTTAGAGCAAGACCAATTAGGCAGATTGCTAATGGGATGGCTAGTTTTTTCATGATTTTTGTTGTTTTAAGTGTTTATTGTCTTTGTGGGTCGAATGGGAAATTGTCTTGCGTGTCTGGTGTTCCGTCTAGGTCAGAATCTCTCACACTATTGTCTATAATGAGCAATTGCCAATGAATGGGTAGAAAGACATCCATCACCAAATTATCAAACTCATTAGCTGGGCCACTAGCAACAGTTACAGCTGCAAACGTAGAACCTAAGGAAGGCTCAAAGTAAGAGTTAATAGAAATAACTGCTCTGATACCAGCAAAATCTAAAACTCTAGAACTTAGACTGGCAATAAAATTACCTTGTGGTTGTGTGAAGTTTTGTGTGCAGGTCACTCCAATTTGTCCATTGTAATTGTAGCGTTGACGCAGCAAGGCAACTTCAGATGCAACGATATCTAATATATTGACTTGGCTTAGAGAAGTTAAACCAGGAACATAACGCCAAATGGTTAAACCATCATTTCTCACTACATCAACACCTAGTCCTATTTGAGTTTCAAAACCAGAATATCCTTGTGGCATAGTAAAACCCAAAGCAGGATATTGACTATGGATGAACTGCTGACCAGGATTTGCAATTGTTGGTATTTGAGATAACGGAATCGCTCTTCCGTGCGCATTGTCGTAATAAGCTGCTGTAGGACCAGAGATATTAGTGCAAAGGTCTGTAGTGAAGTTATTGAGATTGTTAGTGTTGGTATTGTTTGAGTCAGAGCTACAAGCTGATATTAATAGAAATAAAAAACTTAGCTTAAAATAATCGATAGATTTCATAATTGTTATTTTGGTTTGTTTCTTTTATATCGAAGTGCTTCTGAAATGTCATCATTATTAATACTACCTTTGCTAAAAATTTTTTCAAATGCACAAAGCTGGTTTTGTAAATATTATTGGTAACCCAAATGTGGGCAAGTCCACCTTAATGAATGCCTTTGTTGGCGAAAAGCTATCCATTATAACCTCTAAGGCGCAAACCACAAGACATAGAATTCTTGGTATTGTAAATGGTGAAGACTTTCAAATGATATTAAGTGACACGCCAGGCATCATTAAACCAGCCTACGAGTTGCAAGCTTCTATGATGGACTTTGTAAAATCGGCTTTTGAAGATGCTGATGTCCTCATTTACATGGTAGAAATAGGAGAGAAGGAGTTGAAGGATGAAGCATTCTTCAATAAAATCACCAATTCCAAAATTCCTGTCCTGCTGTTATTGAATAAAATAGACAATTCAAACCAAGAGCAATTGGAAGAGCAGGCAGAGTTGTGGCAAAGTAAAGTGCCTAATGCTGAGTTTTATCCCATTTCTGCTTTAAAAGGGTTTAACGTTCAAAATGTATTTCAAAGAATTATCGAGTTATTGCCAGAGTCGCCTCCTTTCTATCCAAAAGATCAATTAACGGATAAACCAGAGCGTTTTTTTGTAAATGAAGCCATTCGTGAAAAAATATTGATTCACTATAAAAAGGAAATTCCCTATTCGGTTGAAGTAGATACCGAAGAATTTTTTGAAGAGGAAAAGATCATTAGAATCCGTTCTGTGATTATGGTAGAGCGCGAAACCCAAAAAGGGATTATTATCGGTCACAAGGGTTCTGCTTTAAAGCGTGTAGGAATTGAGGCTAGAAAGGACTTGCAAAAGTTTTTTGGTAAGCAAATTCATTTAGAATTGTACGTAAAGGTGAACAAAAATTGGAGGTCTAACCAAAACCAGTTAAAGCGTTTTGGTTATAACCAAAAATAAGTTATGATAGGGCATGTATGTCTTTACTGCGTAATGTGTCTCGCATAAAATGATGTAATTGGTGCATTTGTTCCATTCCAGCTTTTTTACCGAGTCTTCCACTAAAATATAAGGCAAACCAAACAACAACCATTAATAGGGTTGTAAACAGTTGAATGGCAAAATCATTTCCAAGAGACCAATTCACATAAGCCCAAATGCCAAAGCCAATAAAAAATCCAGCCACGGCAAAGTGGAGGAACATAAACATGGTCCAAACGGTTGGGTTGGGTCCAAATAAGCCGTAAATGGTGCTTAGCTGTTTGTTGTCATAGTCTTCATTAATTTCAAGATGTAATTGAGGTGACCAGAAGTGCTGCTTCGCTTTTGGTATTTTAATAAAGACGTGGTCATCTACTCGTGTTACGATAAAGTTGGTTTGATTTTTACCTTCAGTTTCAAACAAAGAAAGCAAACTTTCATTGCTTTGACTAACATTGAATTTAAATCGAGGCCTTAAAACAATTTCGTTAGAAAGTTCCATTGCAAAAAGATATAAGAACCAATGTACATATTTTCTTGGTTAAACTCAAAACTTAATTTCCAATTCCGAATTCGTAAATCATAAATCGTAAATCTAAAATTAAACCCTACCTTTGCTACCGCTTACAGGATATGTAATGCAGACTAAATAAATATCTATGGGAAATATTGTTGCAATAGTAGGAAGACCAAATGTTGGTAAATCAACGTTTTTTAATCGTTTGATCAAAAGACGTGAAGCTATTGTTGATGCCGTTAGTGGTGTTACTAGAGACCGTCATTATGGTAAAACGGATTGGAATGGAAGAGAGTTTTCTATCATAGACACTGGTGGTTATGTAGTTGGAAGTGATGATATTTTTGAAGCTGAAATCGATAAACAAGTAGAATTGGCGATTGACGAAGCAGATGCCATCATCTTTATGGTGGATGTTGAGGATGGTGTTACTGGTATGGATGAAGATGTTGCCAACTTGCTCAGAAAAGTTGACAAACCTGTTTTTTTGGTTGTTAATAAAGTAGATAACAACAAACGAGCAGAAGACGCTGTAGAGTTTTATTCACTTGGCTTAGGTGAATACTTTACTATTGCAAGTATAAATGGTAGCGGAACAGGAGACTTGTTAGATGCTGTTGTAGAAGCCTTACCAGAAAAAGAAGTAGTAGAAGAAGATGAGCTACCAAGATTCGCTGTGGTAGGTCGTCCAAATGCTGGTAAATCGTCATTTATTAATGCTTTAATAGGTGAAGACCGATACATAGTTACAGGTATTGCAGGTACAACAAGAGATTCTATAGATACTAAATACAGTCGTTTCGGTTTTGAGTTTAATTTAGTAGATACGGCAGGTATTCGTCGTAAATCTAAGGTTAAGGAAGATTTAGAGTTTTACTCAGTAATGCGAAGCATTAGGGCCATTGAGCATTGTGATGTGTGTTTGTTGGTATTAGATGCCACAAGAGGTTTTGATGGTCAGGTGCAGAACATATTTTGGTTAGCTGAACGCAACAGAAAAGGAATTGTTATTCTGGTAAATAAATGGGACTTGGTTGAAAAAGATAATAAAACAGCCAAGGAATTTGAAAAATATATCAGAAAAGAGATTGCACCTTTTACAAATGTGCCAATTGTCTTTATTTCGGTATTAAACAAGCAACGTATTTTTAAAGCGATAGAAACTGCCGTAGAGGTTTATAATAATAGAACCAAACGCATTAAAACCAGTGTGCTTAATGAGGTCTTATTGCCTATTATAGAGCACAATCCTCCACCAGCTTACAAAGGGAAATATGTGAAGATAAAGTATATAATGCAATTGCCAACTCCTCAACCGCAGTTTGCTTTTTTCTGTAATTTACCGCAATACGTTAAGGATCCTTACCGACGATTTTTAGAAAATCAATTGAGAGATCACTTTGATTTTACAGGTGTACCAGTAAGCGTGTACATGCGTAAAAAGTAGTATCTTTACTTTGCTATGTTCAAGTTTATCACAAAAGTTATAATCTTACTTTACTTTTTTGGTGCATTGCATTGTTTTGGGCAAAGTCCACCACAAGTTAGTGTAGTGGGTAATCAATTATATTGTGGTGATGCTCCAATGCCTATACTTACAGATATTAGTATTAGTGGAGGAGAAGGAACATTAGATGAGGTTTTTGTTCAGATAGCTACAGGTTACAGTTTAGGTTCAGATGAATTGGTCTTAATGGGTAACCATCCTCAGATTACCGCTTCATGGTCCATTGCAACAGGATTGCTTACTCTTACAGGCCCAGCAACTTACTTTGAGTTTGAAAATGCTATTAGGGATATACGTTTTCAAACAACAGAGAGCAATTTTACCCAAGATAAGTTTTTCTCGGTTAATTTAGGTGAAGCTAATTTTCTACCTGCAACTGGGCATTATTATTTTTATGTTTCTGATCTTGGAATAAGTTGGACGGAAGCTAGACAAGCAGCCTCAGAGCAAACATACTTTGGTCTTCAAGGGTATTTAGCAACGATAACCACACCTGAAGAAGTACAGTTAACAGGCGAACAAGCGCAAGGTACGGGATGGATTGGAGGTTCAGATCAAACGCAGGAAGGTGTGTGGCGTTGGGAAACAGGACCAGAGGCAGGACAAATATTTTGGAATGGTGCTGTAAACGGTAGCGCACCAGACGGTATGTTTGCATTTTGGAACAACGGCGAACCCAATAATTTAGGCGATGAAGACTATGCTCATATTACAGATCCTGACATAGGCATACTTGGTTCCTGGAATGATTTGCCTAACCAAGGTGACAATCCATCTAGCCCTTACTATCCAAAAGGTTATGTTGTAGAGTTTGGTGGTTTGGAAGGTGACCCTGAAATTAGCGTTTCGGGTAATTCCGTTATTATAATGCCCAAAACTTCAATAGCGACTAATAGCTTATGTGGTGAAGGATTAGCGCAAATTAGCTTAACTACAAATACCGATGAGGTTTTGTGGTACAGCTCAGAGACTTCACAAGACGTTATTAATACAGGACTTACTTTTGAAGACTATATAGATGCAAATACAACGTACTATATACTACCGCTGTTTGACGGTTGTGCAAACGGACCTCGAATACCTGTTACGGTTAATGTCTTTCAAATTCCAATTGCAAATGATATTACTGTCATTCAATGTGATGATGAAGTTGCTGACGGTTTATCAAGTTTTAACCTCAGTACCTACACAGATGATATTGTTAGAAATGAACAAGGTCAGGTAGTGCCTATTTGGGATATTTCTTTTTTTGAAGATGAAGATTTAAATATTCCGATTAATAGTACCAATTACACAAATACTTCAAATAATCAGGTGATTTATGCTAGAGTTTTTGATGATTTCACAGGTTGTTACAATAGCTCTGAAGTTACATTACAAGTTAATTCTTCAGATGGTATAGAAGCAAGTATAGAAGTTTGTGATGATTTTATTGTAGATGGGTTCAATTTTTTCGATTTAACAGAAGCCGATATTCAGATTCTTGAGAATTCACCCGTAAATGCATCAATTAGCTATTATGTGACTTACAATGATGCGTTATTAAAGGTTAATGAGATTGTTAACGATTATTTTAACGAAGTGGCTTACAGCCAAACAGTATACGCTAGAGTAGACATTGAAGACACGTGTTATGCAATTAATGA
>JAGQZO010000177.1:5618-14129 GCA_020435515.1 Winogradskyella sp.
ACGATAACTATTTCAGGAGGAATTCTAGACGATATCCCTAATAATTATGCTTACGATTGGTCAACAGGTGAAACCACCATAAATATTGAAGTGAACGAAATTGGTGATTATCAGGTGTTGGTAACTAGACCTGCAGGCTGTACCAATAGGCGAACTGTTAGAGTTCTTCCATCCAGTACGGCTGTAATTGAAACTATTGAAGTTACCGATGTTTCTGAAAATAATACCATAACTGTTTTTGTGTCCGGTGATGGCGAATATGTTTATGCTTTGGATAATGAAAATGGACCATATCAAGATTCTAACATTTTTGAAGATGTTGCTGCAGGTGTGCATACGGTTTATGTAAAAGATATAAAAGCAGATTGTGGTATTGTTTCCGAAGACATTTCGGTTTTAGGTTTCCCAAAGTTTTTTACACCAAACGGCGATACTATAAACGATACTTGGCAGGTTAGTGGGTTTTCTTCCCAGTTTCCTGTAACAACGACTGTTAAAATTTTTAATCGCTACGGAAAGCTTATAACAATCCTTAATCCCTCAAACTCGCAATGGGATGGTAATTATAATGGAAAATTATTGCCTTCTGATGACTACTGGTTCGAGGCAGAATTAGTGGATGGAAGAACTTTTAAGGGACACTTTGCTTTAAAGCGATAATTCAATTTTATAGTTCTTTTAAGAAAATTCATACGATTTATTATTTTCTTGCGTTTACAGTATCAGCTATAATATTAACCATCATCAATCAATCTCTATGAAAAAACTAAGTTTAGTTTTTGCATTATGCTTTTCACTTTTTACTTTTTCTCAAGAAAAAACTTTCGAAATTACAGGAACACTAGTTGCAGAAGATTCCAATCAGCCTATAGAATCTGCAACAGTATATTTAGAGCGTGTAAAGGACAGTAGCATTGTTACTTACACAATTTCAGATAAAAACGGTTTTTTTAAACTGGAAGGAAGAACCTTTGATGAAAATCTAAACTTCTATGCGTCTTATGTAGGTTACGGATCTTATCTAAAAAAAATAAATATTGATAAAGAGAAAATAGATTTGAAAACTATTTCTATGCAGTTAGATAATCAACTCAAAGAAGTATTGATACAATCTACAGCTCCAGTAACTATAAAAAAGGACACCTTAGAGTTTAACGTAAAATCTTTTAAAACCAAAAAAGATGCAACTGTAGAGGACTTACTTAAGCAGTTACCAGGTGTAGAGGTGGATGAAGAAGGTAAAATAACCGTAAATGGTAGAGAGGTCAATAAGATTTTAGTAAATGGCAAGCCTTTTTTTGGTGATGACCCAACCATTACAACTAAAAATCTAACTAAAGATATTGTTGAAAAAATTCAGATTGTAGATACTAAAACCAAGTCTGAAGCTTTCTCAGGAGAAGCTGGGGATAAAGAAAATAAAACTATAAATTTAACCATAAAGGAAGAAAACAATAAAGGTATTTTTGGTAGAGTTGCAGCTGGCGCAGGCACAGATGATCGTTATGAGTATGCAGGTATGATTAACTTTTTTGATAATGATAGGCGCCTAAGTGTTCTTGCTGGTGGAAATAATATTAATTCACCTGGTTTTAGTTTTGGGGAGTTAAATAAAATGTTTGGCAATGCTAGTAGCGTATATATAAATAGTAATGGTTCTTTTAGATTTGATGGTCGCTCTTTTGGCGGAGGACAAGGTATTACAACATCTAGAAGTACAGGCTTAAACTATGCTGATGTTATTGGAGAAACGGTAGATATTGCAGCAGATTACTTTAATTCATCAAGTAATTCTGAGAATGAAACCATTACTGAGCGCGAAACTATTTTAGTAGATTCAAGGTTCTTTACTAATTCGAGGTCAAAATCTAATAATGATACCGATAGCCATTCTGCAAATATGGAATTTGAGATTGAAACGGATTCTACATTTCAGATTAATATAGAGCCTTCCTTTGGGTATTCAAAAACCAGAACATTTTATAATAGTGATGATGAAACATTAGACCAGGATTTAGTACTTACCAATCAATCTTTTGTGAATTCTGATGTGGAAAGTTATGCTAGAGAATTTTCAGCTTATGTTTCTGCGACTAAACGTTTCGGGAGTAAAGGTGGTTTTGTAAGAATTGAACTGGATACCGAAGTGAATAAGCAAGAAAGTGATGATTTTTTGAATTCAGTTGCTGAAATTTTTGGTACTGAACCCGAAACTATTGTTAGGAATCAGTTTACAGTTGGGCTTAATGATAGATATGGATTTTCAACAGAATTAACCTATAGGCTACCAATAATTGACAAAAAGTTTTTTCTAAACCTAGAGTATGAGTATTCAAAAGACAAAGAGAATAATAGAGAAAGCACTTTTGATTATAATGATACTACCCAAGTTTTTGATGATTTCAATACAGAATTAAGCACAGATTTTGAATATACGGATTCTAGAAGCATACCAAGAGTTGGTATTACCTACAATGATGAAAAATTTTATACAAGATTAAACATTGGTTATAATATTCGCACATTAGAGAATAATGATTTGTTGCGTCCTCAGTTCAACGTAGAACGTCAGTTTAAAAATATGGAAGCAAGCTATAGGGTAAATTATCGATTTAGCCCTAAGGCATCTATTTATGGTAGTTATTGGTTAAGTAATAATCCACCAGCATTACGTCAGCTTCAGGCATTTACAGATGTATCAAACCCATTAAGTGTCGTCATTGGTAATCCAAACCTAGAACCATCTAATAGACACAGCTTTTATGCAGGTTATAATGGTTTTGATTGGCAAAAACGAACAGGATTTTATGCTAATATCAATGCCAGCATTACAAATAATCAAGTAGTTTCTAAAACAGTTATAGACCCAGAAACCTTAGTAAGAACAACTACATACGAAAATGTTGATGGTAACTCTAGCTTTGGTGTATCAGCAACGTATAGTAAAGAAATTAAATTGGATACACTAAAGTCTATGAAGTTTAATTTTAGAACAGGCTATAGTAGAAGTAAAAACATCAACTTTAACAACAACGTACAGTATGCAAGTACTGTAAATGCTATAACTCCTCGTTTTGGTGTAGATTTTATATGGGATAAGGTGATGGAAATAAAGCCTTACTATGAGCTTAATATTTCAAATAATACTTATGATATTGAAACTTTTGAAGATAGAAACTTCATACGTCATGATGCAGGATTAAGAACAGCAACCTACTTGCCCAAAAAGTTTGAATGGGAAAACGATATTCGATTTAATTACAATCCCAATGTTGCCGAAGGCTTTCAGAAGAGTGCCTGGTTTTGGAATTCTACATTAACTTATAGTATACTAAAAGATAAAGGGCTAATTTCTCTAAAAGTGTATGATTTGTTAAATCAGAATACCAATGCAAGGCGTATTGCTACGCAAGATTATATACAAGATTCGCAGAGTACAGTATTACGACAATATTTTATGCTAGGCTTTAGTTATAAGTTTAATAGCTTAGGTTCTAAGGGAGAAACTGGAGATGATGATTTCTTCTTTTTTTAGTAATAAATAAAATCTCCATTAATTTTTTTCGAGTTGTATATAGGATTGTTGAGCCTTTATTATTTGATTATAAAATTCTTTTAGATAAGCGTATTCTGCGGCAGAGAATGTTTTTTTCAATATGTACAATCTTGTGGTGACCATTATTGAGTTGTCTGATTCTGAAATGCTTAGCATAAAATTGCCACCGCTATTGGGTAATGCAATGGCTTTTTTTTCAGGTAGTTTAGTTATGCTGTAAGTGTCAGGAATATTAATTTTTACGGTATAGTATAGTGTTCTTGGATAACCATAATCTACATCAAATGTTCTTTCATCTAGCTTAAATGGATTTTTCGAAATTTTATTAAAGAAAAAAGGATTAATTCTGATTGTGCTAGAGTTAGTATAACTATGATCTAATGTAATGCTAAATTTTTGCTCAAGAGGTTTTTCTAATTCTGTTTCGTTTTTAGCCTCATATTCATTAACCAGTAAATTAGGATTTTTAGTTTCAAAATCATCCAAGTATTCGTCATCAGACATGCTGTCAAGCTCTTTTCTTTCATCCAAAGCATAGTAACCACTTCGAGTTATTCTTAACTCACCTTCAAGTTCACTTACATCATTAAGTTCTAATTCTGACTGAATACTCAAAATAGATGAAGATTTTGTTTTGATAGGCTCCCAGTAACCTCCATTATCAAAATCTAAAACTCTTCCTTCACCATTTAGGCATTTAAAAGGAATTTGCCCAAATGCCAATTTTTTGTCAGTTGCATCTAGAAAATATGACTTATCGTCTATAACAGCTTTTACTGTAATGTAGTTAAAATCTTTTATTATGGGATAGAGCTTGGTAGGTAAGCCATTGTTTCTGGTAGAAGAAGCAACCAGAAAGTTCTTTATCCCAGCAGCGTTTAAACTATTGTGCAAAACAAGATTTATTGCATCTACACTCCCAGTGCCTTCATCAAACGTATTCTTTACTTTGAGATTCCCTTGTGTCCAATAATTACCATTCCAGAACAATTTGTTTTGAATGTATTTATAAATTTGTTTGGCCCTTTCTAAATCATCTTCAACATTAAGAATCTCTTCGGGTAGGTTTTTTTTAAAGAAATTTTGTTTGGAAGTTTGATTGTCTAAAAACAAGCGTTTTAGTGTCTTGTCCGCATCTTCCCATGTTTTAGTATATTTTTTAACAGCACCATAAACATCTGTATATGATAATTGGTCTAAGATAAGACGGGACATGTAGTTTTTTTTGCTAAGCATGTAGTCTTCTTCCTTAAACGCAGGAATATCTCTCATGCCAAACGTATAATTAATACAACTGCCACTACTCATACCAGGAACGTGAATACAATCTTCGGTGCTACTAAAATCTTTTTTGTCTAATTCTTTGGTACCTACTAAACGAATGTTGTATTTATAATTACCCAATATAGAAGCGTTATACTCACTATTTAATTTTGGTGTCTCACTTTGAAAGTACCAATCATCTAGTCTCGAGTAAGGACTTATTACACTATAAACATACTCTATAACACAGCCTTCTTTTAGATTTGGTAATGTAAATTTTGTTTGGCTCCAATATTCTGTTTCTTTAGTTGTAAAAACTGCATCCTCTTTTAACCAAGTTTTATCAATACTATCACCATTTAAATTATAAGTTACTGCCTTAACATCTTTTACAGTTTCTTTATCATAAAAAGGAATATTAATATTTGCTAAGCTATAGGCCTCCTTGTCAAATATTTTTATTCTATAATAATGGTCTGTTCTAAATTTATAATCATTTTCTTCATCTATATAGATGTTTGCATGTTCGTATAAAACTAGGGCATTGGCAAGGGTATCCTTGTCGTAAAATTGCATTTCTAACTCTTCTTCATTAATTTTCCCAATGGTTGTGGATTTGTGTTTTTGTGCAAATACTGTTGTTTGTAATAGTAGAAGTATTACAATAGTTAGATATGTTTTTATCATTGATGTGATTTTTTTAGAATAAGTCTTAAAGTACTCTCTTTTACTATTTGCTTTCTAAAAGATCTGTAATCATTATACTTTTCTTTAGGGTAGTATCCCTCATTAATACGACGTACAATTTTACAAGATACGGTCCTCTCATTTATTTTCTCAAAAGTTCTTGTGTACTCTCCAAATGGAGTTTTTATTGCAATGGATTCTGGCAATATACCAATCTCAAACCCTTCAGGAATTGTAACGCTATAATTATCTTCATCTATGTAACCGTTTTCTATAATAAAAGGCAATTGTCTGTTACGTTGCCTTCTAGGTATATAATTGTTTTTATTGAAAATATTGACGGTAAATATGTAATCTTCACCATTTATAGTGGCATAATCCTTTGCTTGTAGATTTAGTTTTTCTATAAGCTTAACACTATCTTTGTCATTAATTATTTCTGAGGATATAATATCTAAATTATTAATATAGCTCCAAGTTTTTGTTTTATAATGTTCGTTTAGGTCGCTTTCATTTAAGTTTGAAAGGCTATACTTGTCTCCATATTGAATACCTGTAGAAATACGCTCTAAGTTAGCTGTTAAAATTCCTTCTTTATTGAGCACTATTTCAGCATTAGTAATTTGTGAGTTTGTTTGGTTCTTATAGGATGGTGTTCTCTTAATTTCACCACCATTTGGTGTAATTACCAAAACATCTCTATCGTCTGTAAAATCACCTAAAAAACCAAAAGGTAAGGTTTGGCTGGTACATTCTAACCATACATCATCGTCTTCAGTAGGAATGTTAAGAATAACATGGTTGCCTTGGATAGAAGAAAAATCAGAATCTATATTACGTTTATTTCCCGCATAAACAATAGTGTAGTAAGAAGGAACACCAACAGCCTCGAGAAGTGCTTTCATATAAACAGTTAAACCTTTGCAGTCGCCATAAGCGAGTTTGTCAACATCAGATGCATTGGCAGGTTGCCAACCGCCAATACCGACCTGTACACTAATATAACGTGTTTTGTTTTGCATGTAAGTGTATAGAATCTTAGCTTTTTCTATATTGCTTTGAGCACTTACCACTAGATTCCTTGCTCTTGTTATTGTGGATTCATCGAGTTTGGTTTTTCCTGCCAGAAGTTCATTGTTCATCCATAATCCAAAGTCTTTCCAGTCTTTGGCTTGTCCTTTGACACCTCTTAGTGTAAAAGTTTCTAGTGCCACCAAAAGACTTGGTAAAATATTAAAATAATGGTCGCTGTTATTTTCGTACTTAATAGCGGGTTGGTTTTTTAAGGTATAGCCAATACCATCTATAGTTTCTTTGGCTATATTATAACCTTCAAAATTTACCTCCTTACTTCTTATATTTAAGTTATTTGGATTTTGAATTGTATAACGGCTATTTTGAACAGCAACATTATACGAGTTTATTGGATACCAAGAGGGTATTAATGCGGTGGAAGCTGTTTTGTATTCGTATTCAAAAATTGCTGTGTAAGGATAATTGTTGGGAGTATAATCAACATAGGTAATTCGGTCATCATTATATAAAGAAAAGCCATCAATAGCATTTATATCTATAAATTTTGATTTTGATATTTTTTCAATTTCGTTACCAAAAGCATCCAATATTTTTAGTGAAATATCATTAATCTTGGTGTCATCGCCATAGTACAAATAGGTGTCTAGAGTAGCATTTCCATTCTGGTTTAAAACAGTAATGACCTGTTTTTGATTCACAATCATTTTATCATCTGCCAGTATGGTTATGGTTGTATTATGTTGTCTAATTATAGCATTAGCATTTTCTTTTAGTGCCGTAGGAATTGTAAGAATATTGGTTTCAATTTCTTGGGAATAAGAGTTTAGAAATACTAATATGATAAAAAAAAGTAGGTTGAAAAATTTCATTTTTAATCAGTACAATATAGATGTTACCAGCCACCAGAGGCACCTCCGCCACCAAAACTTCCACCTCCGAAGCCACCACCAAAGCCTCCACCACCAAAACTACCACCAGACGAAGAGCCACCAAATATTCCACCACCTGAAGATGAGCCTCTAGAGTAGCTGCCGCGACCCATATTGCTTAGGATAATAGCTTCGAGGATACTTCTAGCATCATCATCATTTCTGCGACCTCCATTGCCACCACGTCCCCCACCACGTGTTTTAGAAATTGCTATGATGAAAATGATAAAAAAGACAAGTAGAACAAAAAAGAAAGCAATTGGAAAATCACCATTGCTACTTTTTCTTGTGCCTTTATATTCACCTTGCATGACTTTAAAAATAACATCAACACCTCTGTTAAGTCCGCCATTATAATCATTATGTTTAAAATAGGGAATGATTTCTCTGTCAATAATACGTTTACTTAAGGCATCTGTAAGTAAGTGCTCTACACCTTTGCCTGTATTGATTGCTATTTTTCTATCGTTTTTTGCTAAAAGGATAAGTACACCATTATCTTCTTTTTCTTGCCCAATTCCCCATTTTTCTCCCCATTGTGCACCAAGATAATTAATGTATTCTCCTTCTGTAGAATTTATGATGGCCACAACAATCTGGGTGGATGTCGTATCTGCGTATTTTCTTAGCTTTAAATTAAGGGCCGAGCTGTCTTGCTTAGATAGTAAATTAGAATAATCGTAAACAAAATGTTGTTTGGTATCTGAGGGTTTTGGTGGGATTTTAAATTGAGAGTACGCTGAAGAAATACATAAAATGAAAAGCGATGCAATTACAAACTTCAATGATATGTTTTTTAGCTTTTGCATTATCCTTTAGAAATAGAATTGTCTAATTCGTTATGGTCTCCATGCTCCCATGGAAAATATTGGGCAAGAACTTTACCAGCTTCTTGTATGCCATCAATAAGGCCTTGTTTAAAATTACCGTTTTTAAATTGAAAAGCAATTTTATCTCTGGTTGAATTCCAAAAATCAGATCCAACAATATCATTAATGCCTTTGTCTCCATATATAACAAAGGCTTTATTGTCTACTGCCA
>JAGQZO010000178.1 GCA_020435515.1 Winogradskyella sp.
TTGCTGTATTCATGTAAGTTATGACATTATTATTTCCGTTTTCAAGATTTAAAGATTCTAGCTGTCCATTAATGGCTTCAAACCACGTTATGTTACTCTGGTTAGATAAATCTAAAGACTCAATGAGTGTTGAGCCTATGCCTATATGTTCTAAGAGCAGATTATTACTAAGGTCTAAAGTGCTTATATCATTATATGAACATTCAAGTATAAACAAATCGCTAAGTGTAGTAATGTCCAAGATTGTAAGGTTGTTGTGGCTACAATACAATTGACTTAGATTAGTGTTGTTTGTAACATCTATTGTGGTTAAACTATTATCAGAACAATGCAAGGTCTCTAAGGCTTCAAAATCTTGTATCCCTGTTAAATCAGCAATCCCTAGATCGTTCATGAAGAGATAGTCGATGTCATCTATTCTATGGGTGTACACATAGTCATCCATTACGGTATCATAACCTTCATCGATAAGATGCTGCTCAAAGGCATCATCTGGCACATAGGTTTTTGGTGCTTCGTACACCAAACATCCTGTACGATTACCCAAATTATCATATGTATATTCATGCACCATACCATTAGAAAAAAACACCTTGGTAAGGCGGTTTAAATCATCATACTCCATTTCGTGGTTTTGGTATTGGAGTTGTTGGGCTATGCTGACTATTGGAAACAATAATATTATAAATATTTTTTTCATTTTTTAAAAATCAATCATTTTAACATTGTTGTTTTCAAATTCTATTTTAAAATCTAAAGTTTTTTCCATTGAGTTAATCTTTCCGTCTGAACAAGAAAAAAAATAACTATTATTAATCTTTTTTAATAACTCCATATACGAATCATTATACCAAGCTTCTGTTCTTTGTTCTTTTTGCCAAACATTATAAACAGAGAATCTCTTATCTTTCGATTTAACAGTTAGTAACACTTCTTTAGGTGCAGTATCTTCCCACAATATTATCTTTGAGTAAGTTTTATTATTAATAATAATATCTCCCTCAGAAGCTACAATGAGTCCCTGCCTCATTTCACTATTTGTTTTCATTATTTCTAATTTAAACTCAATTTGATTATCGCTAAATGCAAATTCAGCTTGCATTCGTAATTTTTTATCATTATATATTATAGGCTTTCCTTTGGCCTTAATAAATTCTTCTGAAATACTCATCTTAATTTCTAAATATATCTATTGCCTTGTGCTCATCAGGCCAAACTTTTATAAAATCGAATAAACCACCATTTCTTTGTGGAATAGGTGTGTGATGTAATTCCATGCTTTCTATTTTACCAGTATTAGGATTAAATCTCTGTGGCGCTAACCCTTTTTTCATTCTTTCAAGGTTTGCTCCAGTATATTGATTAGGGTTATTTAAAGCTTCATTCTTCCAAAACCTTTGTCTTACAGTTGACCATTTTGGTACATTGCCAGAAGATGTTAAATTATTTATTGGGTCTCCCAATTTCCATCCTTTAACTTTTGATGCTTGAGTAGAAATATTTTTTCCAACAGCTGCACCACCTTGGAATAGTTCATCTCCGTAATTTGCTCCGTATTTAACAGCTTTAACAGACCAACTACCTGGTACTCCGGGTATTAAAGCTACAACATCCCAAGCCAAGAATAAACCATTGGTTAATGAAGGATCAGTATTAAAATCATAAACACTTGCACCAAGCGATACGACATCTGCTGCTGTTTCTATAATTTGTCCATTGCGGTCAATGTTTTTTAAAGGGTTATTAGCACCATACACATACAAATTAGAACTCGCCACAGGGTCTTCTGTAATAAACCGCCCAATAGTAGCATCGTAATATCGAGCACGTATGTAATAGAGCCCAGCGTCTCTATCGTCTTCTATTATACCTTGTTTTCCTAAAAATGTAAACTCGTTTTGGTCAGGGTTTGGTCCAGAGTTTACACGGTCGGTATGCCCAAAA
>JAGQZO010000007.1 GCA_020435515.1 Winogradskyella sp.
TTATCCTTTGTAAAATGGTAATTTTACAACTGTCGCAGGAATCGCATTTTTGCGTATCTGGATGTTTATTTTGCTATCAACTTTAGAAAAAACATTTGGTACATATCCTAAACCAATACCAATCCCTAGACTTGGGCTCATAGTACCAGAAGTAACATTACCAATCGTGTTGCCGTTATTATCTACAATATCATAGCCTTGACGTGGAATACCTCTCTCATCTAATTTGAAGGCTACTAATTTACGCTCAGGAGTGCGTTCTTTTTCAGCTTGTAAGGCCTCACTATTTGTAAATTCTTTATTGAATTTACAAATCCAACTTAAACCAGCTTCTATAGGAGAAGTTGTATCATCTATATCATTTCCGTATAAGCAATACCCCATTTCTAATCGAAGCGTATCTCTTGCGGCTAAACCAATAGGTTTAATGCCATAGTCTGAACCAGCTTCTAAGACTTTGTCCCAAATTTGCTTTACCTCAGAGTTTTTGCAATAAATCTCAAAACCTCCACTACCAGTATAACCTGTGGCAGAGATAATGACGTGCTCTATACCAGCAAAATCACCTACCACAAAGTTGTAAAATTTAATAGCTGATAAATCATGGCTAGTTAAGGATTGCATGCTTTCTACAGCTTTTGGGCCTTGTATTGCTAAAAGCGAATAGTCTTCACTTAAATTGCGCATATTGGCACCGACATCATTTTTCGAAGCTATCCAATTCCAATCTTTTTCAATATTGCTTGCATTAACTACAAGAAGATAGGTTTCTTCTTTAACTTTATAAATAATAAGATCATCTACAATACCTCCATTATCATTTGGTAAGCAACTGTACTGTGCTTTGCCAATTTCTAATTTTGAAGCGTCATTACTGGATATTTTCTGGATAAGCTCTAAAGCATGAGGCCCTTCAATTAAAAATTCACCCATGTGAGACACATCAAAAACACCAACAGCTTGTCTTACGGTTTCGTGTTCTATATTTACGCCTTCGTATTGTACTGGCATGTTATAACCAGCAAAAGGAACCATCTTTGCTCCTAAAGCTATATGAGTTTCTGATAAAGCAGTATTTTTCATCAATAATATGTTTTATTTCCTAAAAAAGGAATTGTAGTAGTTTGTTTTAAAGCTGCGCTAAATTAAAGAAATTTTATGGCTTATCACCATAAAAAAAAGCCACCTATACTGTGGTGGCTTTTAGATATTATTATGATTTTAGAATTGATACCTGATACCTAGCGCAATATCAAAATCTAAGTCGTCTCTAAAATCTCCAAATCCTAGTTCTGGTCTAAAATCCAATGACAATAATAATGGAATATCAAAATTATATTCAATACCTATGTCTCCAGCAACAAAGAAGAATGTTTCGTCATCAAAATTGTTGTTGTCAAAACTATAAGATCCAAATCCACCACCAGCACCAGCGTACCAATTAAAATTACCATCTAATTCCCAAACCCATTGGTACAATCCTGTCAGTTTAAATCCATCATAACCATTTCCGCTTCTCCAACCTAAATCTGCTTCAAGTCGGTTGTTATCGCCTAATGCACGTTGATATGAAATTTCTGCACCAAATCCATCACTATCACCAAGTCTAAGGCCGATTGCGTTGTCTGCTATTTCTTGTGCATTAGCAGCAAAAGTGAATGTTGCAAAAACGGCAAATAATAAAATTAATTTTTTCATAAAGTTTTTAAGTTTTAGTGTTTATATTTCCAACAATAAGTTGTGTTGTTGTATGATTACAACGACAAAATTATGTTAAAATTGAGTCTTAGTCATAGATTTTAAGACAACATTATAATTTACAAATCCAGACTAATTAATTAAAGATGCAGGATATTTTACGTCAAAATTTAACTTCACTAAGCACAAAACTAGAAGGCGAATTATATTTTGATGATTTAATATTAAAGCTCTATGCAACAGACGCTTCTGTGTACAGAATGATGCCAACTGCTGTTGCTATTCCAAAGACCATAGAAGACCTTAAATTATTAATAGATTTTGCTAATAAGTACAAAACCTCTTTAATACCAAGAACTGCAGGAACGTCTCTAGCAGGACAAGTGGTTGGTAGAGGTATTATAGTTGATGTCTCAAAATATTTTACTAAAATCATTAAGCTTAATGAAGAAGAAAGAACGATAAAAGTACAGCCTGGTGTTGTCAGGGATAAACTGAACAATTACTTAGAGCCTTATGGATTGTTTTTTGGGCCAAATACATCCACGTCTAATCGTTGTATGATTGGAGGTATGGTTGGCAATAATTCTTCAGGAACAACCTCAATCCAATACGGCGTCACTAGAGATAAAGTCGTTAGTTTAAAGACGCTTTTAAGTGATGGAAGCGAAGTAGAATTTACAAGTATATCTAAAGTAGAATTTCTCGAAAAAACAAAACAGCAAACTCTTGAGGGCAAAATATACAGAACTATTTATGAGGAATTAAAATCTGAAGAAGTTCAACAGCGAATTAGAGAAAACTTCCCAAAAGAAGGTATTCACAGAAGAAACACAGGTTATGCAATTGACGAATTAATAAAATCTGAAGTATTTACAAATTCAGATAAAAAATTCAATTTATGTAATTTGTTAGCTGGGAGTGAAGGGACACTTGCTTTTACGACAGAAATTACACTTCAGCTAGATGTTTTGCCACCAAAGCATAGTGCAATGGTAGCATTTCATTTTAGCAGTATCTCCAACTGTATGAAAGCTGTAAAACCACTGATGCAGCACAATTTGCACACCTGTGAAATGATGGATAATTCCATTTTGAATCTTACCAAGTTCAATAAAACCCAACAAGAAAATAGAGCTTTTATAGAAGGAGATCCCGTTGCGATTTTAATGTGCGAGATTAAGGCAGATACAGAAGAGCAATTATCAAAACAGTTAGAATCGCTTATCGAAACATCTAAAGCATTGAATTTAAGCTATGCTTTTCCTATTCTTAAAGGTGATGACATATCCAAAGCCTTAGAATTGCGAAAAGCAGGATTGGGACTTTTGGGTAATATGATTGGAGATAAAAAGTCTGTGGCTTGTATTGAAGATACAGCCGTAGCGTTAGATGATCTGGATCCGTATATTGAAGAGTTTACAGCTTTAATGCGTTCATATGACCAAAACGCAGTGTATTATGCACATGCAGGTGCAGGTGAGTTGCACCTTAGGCCAATATTGGATTTAAAACAGTCTGAAGATGTTAAACTGTTTAGGTCTATCACTACAGATGTAGCCAAACTTGTTAAAAAATATAAAGGTTCAATGTCTGGAGAGCATGGAGATGGTATTGTTCGTGCTGAGTTTATTCCATTAATGATTGGAGAAGACAATTATCAACTGCTGCGACAAATAAAATCGGCTTTCGATCCTAATACTATTTTCAATCCAGGGAAGATTGTGGATGCTTTTCCTATGGACAAAAATTTAAGATATAATCCTGATAGGTCAGAGCCGAAAATTGAAACTTTTTTAGACTTTTCGCATTCACAAGGTATCCTTCGTGAAGCTGAAAAGTGTAATGGATCAGGTGATTGCAGAAAGTTGCCTGAGTTTGGAGGTGTAATGTGTCCAAGTTATAGAGCTACTAAAGATGAAAAAGATACCACAAGGGCACGAGCAAATGCATTACGTGAGTATTTGACTAACTCTGAGAAGTCTAATAAATTTAATAATGAGGAATTAAAAGAGGTATTTAGTTTGTGCCTTAGTTGTAAGGCTTGTGCAAGCGAATGCCCTAGTAGTGTAGATGTAGCAAGTTTAAAAGCTGAATTTTTATACCAATATCAAAAAGCAAATGGTGTAACCTTTAAAGACAAATTCTTTGCTAATGCTACAAAATATAACAGAATGGCATCTCGTATGCCAGGTATAGCCAATGCACTATTTAAAACAAAATTTGTAAGAGGATTTATGAATGTGGCTTTAGGCATTCATCCAGAAAGGAGTTTGCCAGTGATTTCAAAATCGTTTACAAAATACTATCAAGTAAATGATGAAATAAATACTGAAATAAAATCAAAAAAAATAGTTTATTTATTTGTAGACGAGTTTACAAATTATTTAGAATCTGATATTGCAAATGATGCTAAATATTTACTTTCAATTTTAGGTTATAATACTCATATTATCAATAAATTAGAAAGTGGAAGAAGTTTTATTTCAAAAGGATTTTTAGAAGAAGCTAAAATTATTGCTAATAACAATGTTTCATATTTTAAAAATGAAGTAAATGACGACTTTTTTTTAGTAGGTATTGAGCCTTCTGCTACCCTAACTTTCAAAGATGAGTATCTAAAATTAGCCGATGATAAAGCTGCAGCAAAATCTATTGCTGAGCGAACTTTTCTTATCGAAGAATTTATTCAAAAGGAAATTGAATTAGGCAACATTACTTCCAATCAATTTACAAAAGAAAGTAAAACGATTAAGTTTCATGGGCATTGTTATCAAAAGGCATTAGGCAACCAAAAATCAAGTTTTGATATTCTTAATTTACCTGAAAATTATAAAGTAACTATAATACCAAGTGGTTGCTGTGGCATGGCAGGAAGCTTTGGTTATGAAAAAGAGCATTATGAGGTTAGTATGCAAATAGGCGAACAAACTTTATTTCCAGCTTTAAGAAAAGCTTCAGAAGATGTTATAATTGCAGCCAATGGTACAAGTTGTAGACATCAGATTAAAGATGGTACAGGAAGGATTGCAAAGCACCCAGTTTCAATTTTGAGAGAAGCTCTACTTTGATTTTTGCTTTTTAGGTTGCTCAACGATGGTAATTGCTGCAATCAAGTCTTTAACATCCATATCTTTTAGTTCTTCATCCGCAAAGAATGGTGAGAGTTTGTCGCTATTATAGTTATAGACTTTCCAACGTTTAAATTGGTACTCTAAAGCAGTAAAGTTTTCAATCCAATCTCCAGAATTTAAGTAAGTGGTTTTACCATGCTTATTTTCTTTAATAAGCATTTTTGGTTGATGGATGTGCCCACAAACTACATAGTCATACCCATTTTCAATGGCTAAATCAGTTGCAACTTTTTCAAAATCGCTAATGTATTTTACAGCACCTTTTACACTATTCTTTATTTTTTTAGATAACGAATAGCGTTCTTTCCCCATTTTTTCTAAGCACCAATTTACAAATCGGTTTAAAAGAATTAGTAAATCGTATCCCCAACCACCAAGTTTTGCTAACCATTTTGCATTCTGTATAGAAATATCAAAAACATCACCATGAAAAAACCATGCTTTTTTTCCATCTAAATCCAATACCACTTTATTGACTATTGAAATGTTACCAATCTCTGTATCCGTAAATTTTCTTAGCATTTCATCATGGTTTCCTGTAATGTAAATAACTTCAGTACCATTAGCAGCAAAGTCCATTATTTTTTTGATGACGCTTAGGTGGGATTTTGGAAAGTATCGCTTTTTAAATTGCCAAATGTCTATAATATCACCGTTTAGGATAAGTTTCTTTGGCTCAATACTATTTAGATAGGTCAATAACTGTTTTGCATGACAACCAAATGTGCCAAGGTGTACGTCTGATATGACTGCTATTTCAACTTTTCGCTTTAGATTCAAGACATGCTATTAACAATTGCAAATAACAGACTAACATATTAACTCATTGTAACCTCTGAATTAATAATTTATAATGAGAATGTTACCATATTGTTACTAATATTTTAGCTCACATAATAGATAGCTTTAGTAAATGTAAACCCATAAAAGAGATTAGTGCATTTTGGTTTCTGTAATAATACATTTACATTAGCGTAAAATAAGAATTAATGGCAGGAAATTCTTTTGGAAAACTATTTAAGCTTACCACGTTTGGTGAATCTCATGGAGTAGCGATTGGTGGAATTATAGACGGTTGTCCTTCAGGTTTAAAATTAGATTTTGATGCAATTCAGAATGAATTAAACCGACGTAAACCTGGACAATCAAAAATCGTAACACAACGAAAAGAACCAGATACTGTAGAGTTTCTTTCAGGAATTTTTGAAGGAGTTACAACTGGTACACCTATTGGTTTTGTTATAAAAAACACCAATCAGAAGTCCAAGGATTATTCGCATATCAAAGATGTATATCGCCCTAGCCATGCTGATTATACTTACGATAAAAAATATGGGGTGCGAGATTATAGAGGTGGTGGTCGAAGTTCAGCGCGTGAAACAGCAAGTAGAGTAGTAGCAGGTGCCATTGCTAAGCAACTAATGTCTTCTATTAAAATAAATGCATTTACATCTTCGGTTGGAGATATATTTTTAGAAAAACCGTACCAAGATTTAGATTTCAATAAAATTGAATCTAATATCATTCGTTGTCCTGATGAAGCATCAGCAGAGAAGATGATAGCTAAGGTTAACGAAGTAAAAAAACAAGGAGATACCATTGGCGGAACCATAACTTGCGTCATACAAAATGTACCAGTTGGATTGGGCGAGCCTGTTTTTGATAAACTTCACGCTGAATTAGGTAAGGCGATGCTTTCTATAAACGCAGTTAAAGGTTTTGAATATGGAAGTGGCTTTTGCGGAGCAAAAATGATGGGTAGTGAGCATAATGATAAGTTTAATGAAGATGGTAGTACAAAAACTAACTTATCTGGAGGCGTACAAGGTGGCATAAGTAACGGAATGGATATTTACTTTAGAGTTGCTTTTAAACCTGTAGCTACAACATTACAAAAACAAGACACCATAAATAGTAAAGGTGAAACTATTGAAATGCAAGGTAAAGGCAGACATGACCCTTGTGTAGTACCACGAGCAGTACCTATTGTTGAGGCAATGGCTGCATTGGTTTTAGCAGATTACATACTCCTACGAAGGCAGGAGTCTAAGAATTGGTAACAAATTTCCGTGAAAGCAGAAATCTATATCACTTTGGGATAATATTGAATAGATTACCGCCTTTGCGACACAATATATAATTAGAAAATCCTTCCCCTTGGGAAGGTTAGGATGGGCTTATGAAAAAACTAGCATTACACTGGAAGATTATTATAGGTATGATACTCGGAATTATTTTCGGGTTTATAATGAATGCTGTAACTAGTCAGCAATTTGTAACCGATTGGATTGCTCCATTCGGAACGATATTTATTAATCTTTTAAAGTTAATTGCAGTTCCATTAATACTTGCATCACTAATCAAAGGAATTTCAGACTTAAAGGATATTTCAAAAATTAGAGATATGGGTTTGCGAACTATCTCAATCTATATTGGTACAACACTAATCGCAATAATCATAGGACTATCTATAGTTAACGTTGTTCAACCAGGAACAGGTATGCCAAAGGATACTATTGAAAAAATCAAAGAGAAATACGAAAATGATGTAGGTGTCACCGATAAGCTTAATAAAGCTAGTGCCCAAAAAGATGCTGGCCCACTTCAGCCTTTGGTTGATATTTTTCCGAGTAACATTTTTCAAGCCATGGGAGAAGCAAAAATGCTTCAAGTCATCTTTTTCGCACTGTTTGTAGGTATTTGCTTATTGCTCATCCCTGAAAATAAGGCCAAGCCAATGATAGATATTTTCGATTCGCTCAACGAAGTGGTCATGAAAATGGTAGACCTTATCATGCTATTTGCTCCTTATGCTGTTTTTGCACTTATGGCAAACGTTATCATAGCATTTGATGATACCGAAATATTATTGAAACTTCTTCAATATGCATTATGTGTAGTGGGTGGTTTATTATTAATGATAGGCTTCTATTTGGTATTGGTAAAAGTTTTTACAAAAAAATCACCAATGTGGTTTTTGAGTAAATTTAGTCCTGCACAATTACTTGCATTTTCAACCAGTAGCAGCGCTGCTACACTACCCGTAACCATGGAGCGTGTAGAAGAACATTTGGGTGTAGACAAAGAAGTTTCAGGGTTTGTACTGCCTGTTGGTGCAACTGTAAATATGGATGGAACAAGCTTGTACCAAGGCATAGCAGCAGTATTTATTATGCAGGTAATTTGGCCAGAGGGTTTAACCTTTACTAACCAATTAGTTATTGTATTAACTGCGCTTTTAGCATCAATAGGAAGTGCTGCCGTGCCTAGTGCTGGTATGGTAATGTTAGTGATTGTTTTAGAGTCTATTGGTTTTCCTGCTGAACTATTACCAATTGGATTGGCCTTAATATTTGCTGTAGATAGACCTTTGGACATGTGCAGAACGGTTGTAAATGTAACAGGTGATGCCACTGTTTCTATGATGGTTGCTAAATCTCTAGGTAAACTTCATGACAATCCAAAACCTAAGGAATGGGACGATAATTACGAGGCCGTAAAATAGTTTTTAGTAATTATAAATTCCTTAAATTAGGCTATTCATTAACCAACAAAACCAACACTATAAATGAATATTTGCTTTATAATGTATCCATGGGATACTATAGATCCTGAAAATGACACAAGCCTAGCTTTAATAAAAGAATGTTCTAAAAGAGGTCATGGAGTAGCCATGTGTACTCCTTCTAACTTAACAATTAGAGATAGTGTTACCAATGCTTTTTGCAATGTCATTGGTAGAATGGATAAGGTACCTACGTCACTCAAATCGTATTACAATAAAGTGAAATTGAGAGAGGAAATGTTACCTCTTGCAGGTTTTGATGCTATTTTCTTTAGAGCAAATCCGCCTTTAGACCCTATAATGCTCAACTTTTTAGATTCAGTAAAAGATGATGTTTTTATTATAAACTCTTTAGAAGGCATGCGAGAGGCCAATAATAAACTCTACACCGCAGCTTTTGGTGATGCTCATAGTAATATTATACCAAACACTCATGTGTCTAAAAATAAAAAGTATTTAATACGTCAGATTAAAGAATCTAAATCAGACAAGATGATTATAAAACCACTTAATGGTTTTGGCGGTTCTGGTGTTATTCTGATTGAAAAATCAGCTATGAGTAATATCAATTCACTATTAGATTTTTATATATCAAATTCAGACGGAACATCTAATTATGTGATTTTGCAAGATTATATAGAAGGTGCTGACCAAGGAGATGTAAGGATTTTAATGCTAAATGGTGAGCCTGTTGGCGCCATGAAGCGTGTTCCGGGTTCAGATGATCATCGTTCTAATGTTTCGGCTGGAGGAAGTGTACAAAGACACACACTTAACAAAGCCGAGAAAGATTTATGCAAACAAATAGGTCCAAAATTAGTTAAGGACGGTTTGTACTTTGTTGGTATTGACGTTATTGGTGGAAAATTAGTTGAGGTCAACGTTATGTCACCAGGTGGAATCACATACATCAATAAGGTTTACAAAAATAAAGTGAAAGTTGAAGAAAAAGTGATTGATTTTTTAGAAAGCAAGGTTTTAGATCAGCTACAAGCTTTTGATAGACGCACGAGACTTCGTAAAACTGTAGATGAGGCATAGTTGAATACATTAAATAGCTTTGCAGTTGGCAGTTAAAAATTAGTCTTATTTATATGCGATCCTTATTGGTTTCTGTAGATTGGTTGAAATCTAACCTTAAATCATCTAATTTAATTTTATTAGACGCAACAATTAATAAAAAAATCGATGCTGCTTCTAAAAGAATTTCTAATGCTCGTTTCTTCGATATAAAACAAAAGTTTAGTGATACTAATGCCAGATTTCCAAGTACTTTACCCAGCGCACAACAATTTGAAACTGAAACTAGAGCTTTGGGTATAAATAATGATTCTTTCGTTGTGGTATATGATGATAAAGGCATTTATTCAAGTGCAAGAGTTTGGTGGTTATTTAAGACCTTTGGATTTAAAAATGTAGCAGTTTTAGACGGTGGTTTGCCCGAATGGAAAAAATGTGGTTTCTCAATTGAATCATATAAAAAAGATAAAATAGAAAAAGGGAATCTTAATGCTAGTTTTCAACCAGAATTAATGACGGATTTTAAAGGTGTAAATCAATTTTCTCAAGATAGTAAAGCACTAATTTTAGATGCTCGATCTGAAGCTAGATTTAATTGCCTAGTCGATGAGCCACGGCAAGGCTTAAGACGCGGAGCAATTCCAAATTCTAAAAACTTACCATATACAGAATTATTCAATGGCAATATTTTAAAAACTAAAGAAGAACTTTTAAAAATCTTTGATAACTTAGTAAAAGAAGAAACGCATTTAGTTTTTAGCTGTGGCTCGGGAATTACTGCTTGTATTCTAGCTTTGGCTGCTTCAGTTTGCAATTATAAAAATTTAACAGTCTATGATGGCTCATGGACAGAATATGGAACTTTAACCTAAAAAATAATGAAAACAATCGACTGGACAAGAGATGAACTCGTTGCCTATATCTTGCTGTTTGCTGCACATTCAGATTTTAAGGAAGATAATCACGAACGAAATGTAATTATATCTAAGGTAGATATGAAAACTTTTCAGGAAATCCATGATGAGTTTGATAAGGATAATGATTATCAAAGTATTCAGAAAATTATGACCAGTCTGCGTCAGCATAATTACGACAGAGAAGATATTGAAGTTCTTTTAGAAGACATTAAAATGCTCTTCTTTTCAGATGATGATTTTAATATTAACGAACGTAATATGCTTAAATCTTTAGAACGGCTGTTTAAGACTTTTTAATGGAGAGATTACCAATTAACACCATCATAGCCAAAATAGAGAAAGAAGAAACTCTCCACGCAGTTTCTGATGACTATTCTTTCACTTTAAAAGTAGATAAGTATGTGCCATATGTTTGTGGTGCAGTCCATGACGGACACCAGTTTAGAAAAGACCTTTGGGATAATTGCTTACATTCTGAATATGATAGGTGGTACGAGGAAGATCCTGAAACCAAAAACATGGTTATTTCACACCCAATCTTAATATCTGGTTGTGATTCGCGTTTTGAGTACGATCTTAATCGCGATCCTGAAAATGCAGTTTTTGATACCGCTTGGGGAAAACAACTTTGGAAAAATCCATTACCCGAAAAAGAAAAGACCAAAAGTTTGCAAAAACATGCTAATTTCTACAAGGTGGTTAAGGCTTTAATTTCTAAAATTGAAGAAAAGTTTGGAGTATGTATCGTTTATGATATGCACAGTTACAATTGGCAACGTTGGGATAGGGAAGTACCAACATGGAATTTGGGAACCTCTAATATCGATAATGATCGATTTGGCGAACAGGTAGAGTCTTGGCGACAAATGCTATCAAGTATTGAATTGCCACATAACATAAAGCAAACGGCTAAAATTAACGATACCTTTCAAGGAAATGGATATTTCTTAAAATTTATTACCAATAACTTTAAAAACACTTTAGTTTTGGCAACAGAAATAGCCAAAGTGTATTGCGATGAGTATAAGCAGGTTATTTACCCTGAAGTTGTTGCAACTGTAGAGAAGCAATTGAAAACACTCATACCAAAGCATGCAGAAGAATTTTACAGAAAGTTTAAAGCATAATGTCCCAAATTAAAACTACAGAAGAGTTTCAGGATTTATTTGATATTGATGCCAATCTTAATCGATTAGTCAAAAATATTGAACTTCTCAACTACATAAATCCTACAAATATTGCTGCTGAAAAGAAAAAATTCTTTTTGGCAAAGTATAATTATGAGCCTGAGTTTAATTATCCTAAAATACGATTTAATGGTTATAAATTACATCGCTTATTTTTTTCTCAAAGGTTAGAGCGCATAGAAAATGAGGATATAAGGCAGCTCTACGAAGATATTATCTATGAGTATTCTGGTTTAATAGAATGTATTGAGACTATTGGTCAAGGCCGTAAGTTTTACTTCAATAGCCTTAAAAGTTTTGGTACACCAACCGAAAAAGATATAGAGAATGCAAAGTTTATTCTACGTTTTGATGATTCTGAGTTTAATGAAGACATGCTTCCTATATATAATGCTAGTGAAGCAAAAGATTATTTTGCCGAATTTTCAAAGCGTTACGATTTTAAGTACAACATAAAGATTTCTAATCATCTTTCTGCAGCTGCTATGGTTTTGAACAATACACAAACATTAGTGTTGCGAAAAAGTCATAAATACAGTTTAAACCAGCTTAAAGTATTAACCAATCATGAAATAGGTGTCCATATGGTAACTACATTTAATGGTCTAGAGCAGCCATTGAAGATTTTTTCTAATGGTTTGCCTAACAATGTTGAAACTCAAGAAGGCTTGGCTGTTTTTTCTGAGTTTATGAGTGATTGCCTAACTATAGAACGTTTAAAAGAGTTGGCATTTAGAGTTATTGCTGTCGACAGTCTTAATAAAGGATATAACTTCTCAGACACTTTTCATTTATTACACAATCAGCATAAGCTAAATAGAGATAAGGCCTTTGCCATTACATTAAGAGTACATAGAGGTGGCGGATTTACAAAGGATCACTTATATCTTAGAGGCATTAGAAATATCTATAAATATGCTAAAGCTGGAAACGATTTAGGAGTACTGCTAACTGGTAAAGTGAGCCAGGAGTATATACCGACAATGAATAAATTAATAGATTTAGGTTTGGCAGTAAAACCAAAGTATTTTACTGATGCTTATGTGGTTAATGATAATACCAACCCTAACTTAGATTTTATTTTGAAGAGTTTAAAATAAAACCTCAAAGCTCGATAACATCCATTCATTAATGATGAAGCTAAAATAGAGTTAGACTTACACTATTTTTAGAACCTGAATCATTCCCAACTAACGGAAGTTGGGTTCAGGTTAATATTACCTTGCCTTGAGGTTTAAATTATGGATTTTTCGTTAAAAATTAACACGTTTTCCTTTAGGGAACTTAACTGAGTACGAGTGTTCCACTTTATCTGTTTCACCAGACTTTAAACTAAGATTCCATTTCAAAATGCCTTTGTCTTTGTCATAAACTGAAGTACCAATTTCAATGTCATCTAATTTTATATCTCTGTTTTGAGTTATAGGAATTCTATCTATCAAAGTCAATACTATGTCAGATTTTTTGTTGTTTCTAACTTCAATATCAAAAGCTTTGAAAACTATTTTATTATTCCCTATAAACGTTGTTTTCTTAAAATCGTTGCGTTGTGTTCGTTTTACAACTATATTAGGGTCAACACCCAAAGAAATGGTTAAACTGTCCGTTGTAGCTCCTGGATTAATATTGGTTTTGCCTGAATAGCTACCTTCAAAATAAACATTGGCTTCAGCTGGTAAGAGACTGTATTGTTCCCAGTTTCCTATTTTAGCCGTTAAGAATACATTTTCGTTAAGAATAGGTGCTGCAAAGTAATCATACTTGGCAGGTACACTAAATTTATCTATTTCAATAACTGTTACATCTTCATTAGAAGGGATTGTATAGTTTCTATCAATTTCAAAACGAGTATTTGTTATTCCTGTATCTATCGTAATTCCTAATTCATTAACTCTTTTTGACGCATTAGGTTTAAGAGTAATAACTACAACTCCGTTTGCGCCTCTATTACCATATATTGAAGTTGCTTGTGTATCTTTAAGAACATTTATTGATGCTATATCATTTTCATTTATACTTTTAAATGTACCTTCATCAACTGGGCTACCATTGATAATAAATAAAGGTTCTGTATTTCCGCGAATTGACGAAACTCCTCTCAATTGCACTAATGAATTTGCGCCAGGTTGACCAGAAGTATTGTTTATATTAAGACCAGTAAATTGTCCTGATAATGTCTGTACAAAGCCTGCGTTTGGTCTATTTTCTTTTTTACTTGTATAGCCGGTTATTACAACTTCGTCCAATTGTGCGTCGTAATCCATTGCAACATTCATTATGCTAGAATGTATTGGTAACTCTTCTGTTTTCATACCAACATAAGAGTATACCAAAGTATTTCCAGTTGTAGTTTTTAGGGAATAACGTCCATCAAAATCGGTTTGTGTACCATTTGTTGTACCTTTTTCAATCACATTTGCACCCGGAAGTGGCAATCCATCATCTGAAGTGGTAACAACACCAGTTACAGTTTTCACCAATGGATTGTATTTGTAATTATAAGTTCTTGTAGCCCGTTGTGATTGATAGTTGCTATACGGACTTATAAAATTTAAATATTTAGGATTTACTATTGGTTTTTGATTATTGGTATTTGGATCACTAGTAGATAGAACCAAATTAACATCTTCCCAATCACACCCTGTATTTTGAAATATATGTGCTTTATATTCTAGATTTATTGGACTATTAATTTTATCTGCCTTAAGGTCATAAATAGGAAACCAACCTGCATTCTTAACATTGTAAGTGATTTTTAAATCTAACGATACAGATTCCTTTGAGTTAAGCTTTAGCTTTATTTCACCAGTTTGTACTTTTTCATCAATATTAAATTCAGCTAATTGGAGTCTTATATCGTTTTGTTGTTGTTTGTAATTTTCAATCTTTTTATTGGCTTTATAGATGTCTTTTTTTAATTCAGTTATACGCTTTCTGTAGTATTCAGCAAAGTTTTTTAATTGTTCCAAACTTACTACTTTGGTTTGGTTACTTAAATCTTTGTTATTTTGTATAAGGCTTATTTCTTCATTGTAACCTGCTATTAGATCATGTTCATATTGAATTTTATCATCTAATGATTTCAAGTCTTCATTAAGCTTTACAATAGAATCTGTCTGTTTTTGCTTTGACAAATAATTAATGCCGTAATTTATAGATAAGATTGAGGTGTTTTGCAAACCAGAAACTTGTATACTGCTCTCTTCAATGTAAGGCGATAAATTATTTAGTATAAATTCTTTTGTGCCAGGTTTTAGTGTAATGCTTGCGGTTCTATTGATTTCTGCACCATCTAAATAAACAGTAACATTAGTTATTTTACTATTTTCTTGGGCTTTTAAGACAGTTGTGATGAGGAAAATTAATAATAGTTGAGTTAACGTTTTCATGTTGAGTTATGTTTTGTTTATTTCAAATCTATTATGAAGAAGAGATTACAAAAAAGCATAATGAGTAAACGATTGTATTAGTAAAGTTAAGTTGGCTTTAGGGTTAGTTACTCTACAACTTATAGAAGATATTTACACTTTTATCATCTAGAACAATAATAATGGACTTATATCGAGTTTTTTTACTTTGACAAAGTTGATTGTTTTATTTTTGGATAAACAAAATATGTGCTATTAACCAATTCGATATTTTCCCTCAAAACGAATTGAATTTTGTTTAAGTTAAATTAGTTTTAAGTAAGTTGTTAATTTTTAAGAAAGCCTTTTAGTATATATGCTAAGAGGCTTTTTTACATTAGGAATTTAGCTTTTAATTCTGGAGTAGGAATCATACAGGCATCTTTCTTGCCATACCACTTATATCTATTTTTTGCTACAAAGTCATATACCCAATTTCTAATAAAAGCAGGGACAATAAAGAATATAGCCATTAGTTTGGTTGGGAAATGAAGTTGTTTGGCTACTTGCAATGCTGCTGTAGATTTTGAATAGACTTTTTGACTATTGGGATTGTATAGTAGTATAGAGTCTACTTTGTTAGTATCTATTTTAAATTTGGTAGTAATAGATGCTCCAATATCACTTTGAAGAGGTGCGAATAGGAATTTATTCTTTTTATCTCGTTTAATTACGTATAAAACACTGCTGTTGCAAAGATTGCAAACACCATCAAAAAGGATAAGCTGCTTGTCTTTTGGTAGATTATAACTCATAATACAAAGATAAGCTTATAAAGTATTTAAAAATTGAGTTAAATCATCATCTTTATTTAGCTCAAGTTTTTTCTTTAAACGGTATTTAGATTTTAATACACTGTCTGGTAGTACATTTAGCATCGAAGCTATTTCCTTGGTTGATAAGTTCATTCTTAAAAAAGATGCTAATCGTATTTCCTTTTCGGTAATGTCGTTTGCAATTGCTTTAATTTTGTTGTCAAAATTATTATGCACTTCAGAGAAGTAAGATTTAAACACTTCCCAGTCCTTGTCTTCAGCACTCTCTCTTTTAAGCAGCAATACTATTCGTCTAAATTCAACTTTAAAAAGCTCTGGTGATTTTTTAATTTTTTCTAAATTTTCTTTGAGTTCTTGAATAAAGGTATTCTTTTGAACAAGATGTAAGGTTTGTGAGGCTAACTCTTTCTTTTTGAATTCAATTTCTTGTTTTAAAATAGTTTCTTGTTTTTCGCGTTCAATTTTATTCTTTTTTATGCGTTGCTTAAACCCAAAATAAAGTAAGCAAGCAATGGCTATGAAAGAAAACATTCCTATTCCATAAATAGTTTTTGTTAGTTTATCGTTTACGGCCTCTATGTTAAGTGTTTTAATTTCTTCTTGTTGTAAGGTTATTTCAGCTTCCTTTTTTTGTGTTTCGTAAATAGTTTGCAATTCAGAAAAGCGATTATTTATCTCAACATTGGAAATATTATCTTCTAATTTTTTATAGGCTTTGTAGTGTTTTAAGCCATTTTCAAAATTACCGGTTGCTTGATATGCCTGTGATATTAGTCTGTGAATTTTTGGCTTTAGTGCGTCAAGATTATTTTTATCAGCTTCAATTTTTGATGTATTTAAATGCTTTATTGCATTACTATAGTCCTCAAGCAAAATAAATGTCTCACCTAAATGCATGTTTATATATGCCAATGAGTAACTATCATTTAAAGTAGAGGTTTTATTTAGTAGCGATTCAAAAATAGCTTTAGCTTCATTTGCTTTTCCGTAGGTTAGCAAAAATTTTGCTTTCTTTTCTAGCGCGTCATCAATAAGACTTTCATCTTTTAAAGAATTACTTATTTCTATAAACTCATTTATATACTTGTTGTTTTCTTCCTTTTTTTCTTTGTTTGGTATTTGCAGATCCAAAATTAAATTTAGTGTACTCGCAAATTGTCTATTCTGATTTTCATTGTTAAAATAAGTCAGTATTTTTTTGTGATAATTTATAGCATTTATGGTGTCCCTCATTTCTCCATATACACTTGCAATAACCAATCTATTCTGGTTGAGATCCATTGGCAATTTTTTTTCAGTGTATATTTTTTCGGCTCTTAGTGCATTTTCTAAGGCTAAATTGTAATAGCCTTTCATTAAATAAACAATAGCCTTAGAATTGTATATATCTGCAATACCAACCGTATTGTCTGCTTTAGAGTAGTTTTTTTCTGCCAAATCATAATAATAGTAGGCACTGTCTAAATTTCCGATCATGTTGTGATCTTGTCCTATGTTGCGTTCTATTCCTGCTATTTTTTTATAATCATTGAGTTGTTTGTATATCTTCAAAGCTTTATTGAAGTAAACATTAGAGCTGTCAAATCTGTTCATGTAAGAGTAGGTTACGGCTTTCCTTTCCAGACCAAATCCTATGATGGTATCAATTTTAAGAACCTCACCAAGATTTATCATATCCTTAGAATATGTTAGTGATTCTTCAATGTTGTTATTGATGTTTTCGTTCCACAAATGATTAAGAATATGAAAGCGTTGCATATTCATTTTAGATTTTGAAAGTTCTTTTTTTAGGCTATCAATTTTTGCTTGTCGCTGAGCAAATAACGAAGACGAAAAACAAAGTACAATAAGAAAGATAGTGCGAAAAATCATAACAATCCAGTTTTGTAATTAGTTGTAACGAAGTTAGCTAAATTTAAAATGGTATGGACAGTTCTAAACTTAGCTAAAGAAATAATATATAACTACTGTCTATGGCTTGTCCATAATTTAAAGTTTGAATTTTATTGTTAATCAATTAAAAAACAGTGTTTTAAAAAATATTTTGATTTTCAATTTTTATAAAGAATATATAAAATTTTGAATGCCTTGTCCATACTTTGTCCATGCTAAAAATTAGATTTCAGCAGCTTTCATATATAGTTTTGAACTGTCGAATATCGATAAAAACAATTTTGTGGTGTCTTATTTTGGATAAGGCTGCAGACTTACCAATTTAAGATCACTACAAAGATTAACCACAAAATCTTGTATTATGAAAATTAGTTTATTAATTAAATGTTTTCTCATTTTTGGTCTCAGCCTAGTTTTTGGGTGTAGTAATGACAGTGATGAAAACTCAAATTCCAATGATAGTATTACACTATTTATTGATGAGTATCCAAATAGTGGTACTTTTTTATTAGAATTGACCTCAAGTCTAGAGGGTAATGTATCTTTCTCAATTACTACCCAAACCGTTTCACAAGCTTTAATAATTTCTGGGAATCAATTAACCGTAGGAGATTGGCTTGCCTTTGATTATGAAACCAACGAACTTATAGAAGCCGAGATAAAGGCTAGTAATGGATCAGAAACGCAAACACAGACTGTTATTGTTATGATTAACGATATCGATGACATTTGGAGGTTTTTGTCTGGAAACTCACGTACAGTCTATGAAAATGCCAATAACGGTGAATGGATAACGATTAGCGAAAGCGAGTACAATGATTTGGCAAATTATTTGGCTGAAACTTCTAAAAGCGGTGCCAATGATAATCAGTTATTTTCTGGTGCCTCTGTAGAGAATTCTTCAGGAAATAGAACCATAGCTAATGACAATGATATTACTATTCCTAGTAATAGTTACGTCTTTGCTTTTAAGTACTACTCTTGGATAAATAATGTTGGAAGCAGTAGAGTGAAACTATCACAAAACGATGCAGGAGGATCATATGAAGATCTAGGCAGCGTTCTACCAGAACACGATGATGAATTCAATCACTTTGTTTTAAAAGGCGGTTCGGAAAAAACAACTTCAGAAACATTTATTGGTATGTATGCCTCTGGCTCAATAGGAGTAAAGAGCGATTCTGAGAGTAGCTATAAATGGAGAAATGGTAACGTTGACAACTTAGACAATACTGCTAATGGAATTGTTTATTTACATCAAGGGCTAAGTACAAACTTAAAACAATGGGATTAACCTTAAAAAACACTTATTATGAAAATCAATAAATTTTTTCAAACAATCATTTTGGTTTTAATTACTGTATTTAGTTGTAGTAAAGAGCAAGCTGAAGATATTCCAGAAACCAATCCAGATACTCAGAGTATTATTCAATACATTAACAGTTTAGATTACAACCAGCAAGAAATATTAAATGAACAAGATACTGGTTTTGAGCCAAGCCGTAGAGATGTGTTGTCGTCCCAAACGAATACGCAGCCCCCTTTTGAAGGTCAAGTGGTATCATGTACTACCACAAACTATGACCTATTTTCAAATTTTGAAAATATTGCCATCCTAAGACCAAATCTATCATCAGTGTATCCTGGTGCTTTGGTGATTGGAGATGGTCAGATGCTCTTCGGAACACCTACACCATTAGCAATAGATAGAGCACCTGCAACCCTTAGAGTTAATTTGCCAGGAATTGGAGACCAAGGCACTATAGTTGTTGAAAATCCTGCTGCCAATTCAGAATTTGGTGCAAAATTGGATCAGGCTTTAGAATGGTGGAATACAAATAACTCTGAATATCCAGATGGTGAAGGTTATGTAAATGACGCAGGTTCTACTTATGATTCGGCTACCCTGTATTCCTCGACACAGCTCGGTTTGGATGTTGGACTTAATTTGGCTTGGGCAGACAATAGTGTGGCGTCTCAATTAGAGTTCAATTCTACTTCAGAAACACGAGTGGCCACTATGGTGTTTAAACAAGTATTCTATGATGTAGTTATGGATAATCCATCAAACGTGGCTGCGGTATTTAGAAATGATGTTACTTTAGAGCAAGTACAAAGTCTCATAGATAATGAAAGACCACCAGCTTATGTGAGTTCGGTTTCCTATGGTCGTATTATAATGCTTAGACTAGAGACCACTTATGATGAAACCAATACGTCTTTAGACGCTACTCTAGAATATGCTGCTGGTGTTGATGTAAATGCAACTATAGATAGTGATAAAAGTGATATTCTTAAAACATCATCTATTAAAATATTAACATTAGGCGGAAATGCGGAAGTAGCTGCTAGCTCTGTGAATTTGGTATATGACGATGATGAAGATATAAGTCCAGGAGTATTAAACGATATTATTACAGGAGAGAATGCTGTATATAGTAGAAATAATCCTGGTGTTCCAATTTCATATACCATTCGTTATTTAAAGGATAACACCTTGGCTAAAATGGGCTATAATGAACAATATACAGCTCTAGAATGTGGAAAAACAGAATTTGACCACGCTTCAATTAAAGTATATAATGATTTTGAGGTTAGAAACATGCGATTTAGATATTATTATACATATAATGAAGCTGGAGAAGATGTTAATTTTGACTCAGGTTGGGACACGGTAACCGATGAGAGTCAAGAAACTTATTCTATACCCGATGGTGCCTGGGATGTAGAGTACGATTTAGAGTACTTTGATCTATTAGGCGGTTTTTGGGAACCTTTTTCTGGGGGCAGTGGTTCTCCAGGTCATGTAGAATCACAAATATGCTTAAGAGGCTATAATCCATCAGGCTGGGGAAATGGTGATATTGCCCTCTGTTCTGCTTGTACAAATCCACAAAATAATAATAGCTGTCCTAATTATCCTGATTAATCAAGTAACTATAAAAAACGAGGTTTGTTTATTCAAAACCTCGTTTTTTATGATTAATACACTTTTATTTTTTAGCCTCAACTAATTCTAATAAATCTATACTTACATTAGTAGTAAATAAGCCATAGTTAACTGTGGCTTTCCCTTTTTCAATAGTATCAATACTACCTACAGCTCTTCCATCGTGCATTCTTACTCTGTCTCCAACTTTTAAGATTGGTTTTGGTTTTTCTACAACCTCTTCTTTCTTTTTAGCAGCTTTCTTTGTTTTGCGGATAACTTCAACTTTTTTATCTGCCTCCTGTTTTATTTGTTTTTCCTTAGCCTTTTCCGCTTGTTTTTGCTTCGCAGACATTTTTTTGCGTTTGGCATTTTCAAGTTGTACAAGTCTAAACAATTCAGCCATTAATTCTCTCTTCCGTTTGTTTTCAAAGAATTTTTCAGCCAAATCATTGACTTTCTGACCCAGATAAATAAGACGCTGATTGCTGTCGTACAATTCTTGGTAGCTTTCTAGTTTCTTTTGAATTTTTGCATTGGTCTCTTCAAGTTTTTCTGCCTCAGAGAGTTTCCTTTTTTCATTTTCCTTTAAAGAACGCTCTGTGCGTTCTAGCTTGCTTCTTTCTTTTTGCAATTTTGCAATAGTTGCGTCAAATCTAATTTTGCCACGTTCAATCTTCTTTTTGGATTTATTTATTAGACTGTAGGGAATACCATTTTTCTGAGCTACTTCAAAGGTAAATGAGCTTCCGGCTTGTCCTGTTACCAGCTTGTACATGGGTTCTAAACTCTTTTCATTAAACAGCATATTGGCATTTTGCATGTGAGGCAACTCATTAGCCAAAAGTTTTAGATTGGAGTAGTGGGTTGTTATAATTCCGAATGCATTACGTTCATAAAACACTTCGAGGAACGTTTCGGCAAGGGCACCTCCAAGTTCAGGATCACTGCCTGTTCCGAATTCATCTATTAAAAAAAGCGTTTTACTATCCACTTTCTTTAAGAAATAATTCATTTGTTTTAGCCGATAGCTATAAGTGCTTAAATGGTTTTCAATAGATTGATTATCTCCAATATCACTAACTACTCGGTCAAATAGACAAGTAACACTACGCTCATGTACAGGAATAAGCATACCACTCTGAAACATTACCTGTAGTAAGCCAACGGTTTTTAAGGTGATACTTTTTCCACCAGCATTAGGGCCAGAAATAACAATGATTCTGTTTTCGCTATTCAGTTCTATGCTCTGCGGAAAGGTTTTTTCTCCTTTTTCCTTATTTGCTAAGTAAAGTAGTGGATGATAGGCCTCCTTTAAAACCATTTTTCGTTCATTTGTTAGCTCGGGCAATATGGCGTTCATGCTTCTGGCATATTTTGCCTTAGCGGAAATAACATCAATTTTGGTTAAAAAAGATTGGTAATCATTGAGTAACGGTAAAAAAAGCCTAATGTAATCTGTTAATTCTTTTAGTATCCTAATCACTTCTTCTTTTTCATCGTATTCTAGATTGTTCAATTCTCTAGAATATTGTAAGGTGGTTTCTGGCTCAATGTAAACAATACTTCCTGTTTTGCTACCACCCATAATGGCACCTTTTACCTTTCTTCTATACATAGCTTTCACAGCTAGAACGCGCCTATTATCAACTACAGATTCTCTAATATCATCAAGATAATCTAAGCCGTGATATCGGGTTAAAGCTGACGAAAAACTGCTATTTATTTTTCCTTTTAGCTTTCCAATCTCTTGTCGTAATGTTGCTAATTGAGGGGAAGCGTCGTCTTTTATATCGCCAAAACGGTCTACAACAGTATCTACTTGTTCTATAATAGATGTTGTAACTTCTATGTGTTGGCTATATTGGTATAGTTTGAGGTAATAGTCGTTATATTTTTCAAAAAACTTTACTAAATCATTGGAAATCAGCGATACACTTACCAGTTTTTGCAAACTAGCCACTTCTAAATAGGTATTCTCTATTTTTAGAAGTTTAATTTCCTTTGAAATCGATTCAAATCCATGATTTGGGATACGATTATCATTGTAAAAAGAAGACAAATACTCATTTGCATAATCTAATTCGCGAACCAATTGTGTTTCCACCTCAATAGGTCGTAGGCTAATAACCGCTTCTTTGCCTAATGTCGTTATTGCATATTCGGAAATCTGCTCTAAAACCGTAAAAAACTCGAGATCTTTCAAGGTTTTTTCATGAATACTCATCATGGGCTGTTGCTTTTTCTGCAAATTTAGGCTAAATGTTATGATATGCCTAACACCAAACTATTTTGGTAATTCTTATTTTTGAATAAAATTGAATTATAAATGAACGTTGCTATTCATCCAAGTTGGAAACCACATTTGCAGTCAGAATTTGATAAACCTTACTTTAAGAGCTTAACAGATTTTGTAAAAGCCGAATATAGAAATTACCAATGTTATCCAAAAGGGTATGAGATATTCAATGCTTTTAATCATTGTACTTTTGATGATTTAAGGGTCGTAATCATAGGACAGGATCCCTATCATGGTGTAGGGCAGGCTAATGGTTTATGTTTTTCAGTAAATAATGGCATACCACACCCACCTTCACTAATCAATATTTTTAAAGAACTTGAAAACGACTTAGATATTGCATATCCTAAAAGTGGAAATTTGTTGCCATGGGCACAACAGGGTGTGCTCTTGTTGAATGCTACTCTTACTGTTAGGGCGCACCAAGCGGGAAGCCATCAAAATAAAGGTTGGGAACAATTTACAGACGCCGTGATACAATTGATAAGTGTAAAAAAGAAAAATGTGGTATTCTTGCTTTGGGGAGGTTTTGCAAAAAAGAAAAAAAATTTAATTGATAAAGACTCGCATTCAATATTAGAAACAGGTCATCCTTCTCCACTTAGCGCAAATAGAGGCTACTGGTTTGGTAATAAACATTTTAGTAAAACTAACT
>JAGQZO010000179.1:0-576 GCA_020435515.1 Winogradskyella sp.
ATTGATGGTTTTGATAGTTTTGATGTTTTTCAGATAGACTATAATACCATTGAATTATACAACCCTTTTAGTGATACCTCTTATTTTTTGCATGGCTATCAGAGAGCAACGTTTGATTATGATTTTGTGTTCTATGATAATATTCATTATTTCTTACAAGAATATGACGCTTGGGAAAAGGTGTACACCAGTAATTTTGGTGCCATAAACGAGTTTGATAATGAAAACTACTTACAGTTTCTTTCTGGAGGAAATGACTCTACATTTAGAAGCTCTCAGGATGTAAATATTTTTAATCCAGATAATATTTATTGGGATTATACGGGTATTTATGGTGTAGGTGATGTATCTGGCAATATGTACCTCAAAACTTTAACGTTAGATTATGATTTCTTCGACAATGAATTCTTTGAATTGAGCGTTATTAATGATGGAACCATAGAGATCTATCACCCAAATTCTGGAACGGTCTATGAGTTTGAAGGTAGAGGTTATATAGCGTATTATAGAAGTTCTGACACACAAGGTAGAATTATTGAGAAATCAGAACAACCTAAAAAACGTAAACAAAAAACA
>JAGQZO010000179.1:779-3493 GCA_020435515.1 Winogradskyella sp.
GTAAAGGTGATGGTAGCTTCCTCTTTCTTTAAATTTTCAATTTTAAGGTTGTATTCGTTTTTACCTATAAAAAAGACAAGTTTAATTTTATTGATATCACAATTGTTTAATTCTTTAAACTGAAATTTAATGCTTTCATTTTTTACGACTTCAGTTACTAGTTCATTAGGATATTCAGGTATGATATTGTGTTTATATGTTTCTCCATAGATTATAGGCGAAGCATAAAATTCTGAATCTTCTAGCTCATTGTTGAGTAACCATTCTTTTTTTAATGGATAATGACTTTTCGCAAACAAAACAGGATCAGCCAAAAAGTAACCATCATTGTAATCTCTTATAAATCTACCATTATCAACATAACCACAAGCCCAAATAGCATCTGCTAAGTACCATTTATTATTTAGTTTAACTGCATTCCATGAATGATTTGCCAGTTCTAAAGATTCTGAATTTGTTGTTGCTGTTCTTGCAAAACCATCAACAATTTCACATTCAATATTTGCTAAAAAACAAAGTTCTTTTATGAGATATGCAAAACCCGTACAAACGGCCTTTTTTTGCTTAAATAGACGCTTAAATGTGTTTTTAAGGTAGTTGTTATTCCATGTTTTGTAAGCTATGCTATCATTTTTAAATCTCCCTCTCTTGTTTAAAACTCTATTGCCTTGGTTACCGTCAACCCTTATATTTTGACAAACCCAGAGATAGATGGCTCTAAACTTTTCTACATCTGAATCTAATTTATCCGTAAGGTGATGCGCGAGTATAGGTAGATTATCTAAATCATGACCATAATTGAGTTTTGCAATATTATCTGCTACTGTGAAATCGGTTGTTTTAAAATCACTGACTTGAGCACTACTAAAATTGAGCACTACAATAAGACAAGCAAATAGTAACGATTTCATGATTAGTTTCTTCTTTTAGATTTGTAAACTTCTTTTACAGCAACTTTGCCCATAAGTACTATTTCGCAAGAATCCATGTTTACTTCTAATTCTATATTGAGATTAGTGTTTTCTGTAATTGTAATTTTTTTGGTGTCCAGGCCAACATAGCTAAAGATTAAAACATCTCCTTTTTTTAGTTTTTGAGGAAACTCGAAATAGCCATCAAAGTTGGTTTGTGTGCCTATTACAGAGCCTTCTAAGATTACATTAGCGCCAGGTAGCGGTAGTCCGTCATCAGATGATAATACAGTACCTTTTACTGAAATAAGATTCTCTTTGGATGCATCTTCATTTTTTGTGTTGTTAGTATCTGTAGTTGTGTTAGTTGTATTTTGAGCTTCTGTTTTAAACGAAAACAAGGAGACACAAATCACAGCTATACCGCTTAAAAAGTTGAAAAGCTTAGCTTTCTTTTTGGGTTGAATGGTGGTGTTAAGTTGATTTTTGGTGAATCTTCCACAAGTATCAGTAGTCATTTTATTTCTAAAATAATTAGAGATGTCTTCTGATATCATTTGTGTGAAATCTATAACTTCTTTAGTGCAAGATGCACAAAAGCCACCCTTTGCTGTTTTTGGGAAATTTTTGAAACTTTCGTGGCATGGCTCACTGATAGATAGATTAAATTGATTTTTCATGAGAATAGTTTTAAAGTTATACTTCAAACCTATCCTTTAAGTAGAAAAGAAAAAACCTATATTGAGTTAACGGTCTTTTTGAAACAGTAAACTAACCCAGAGAATGAGTGATTAATTACTCCTGCAAATTTTCTAAAACCACTTCTAAATCCTCAAAAGCATAAGGTTTCGCCATAATAATTTTATCACTACTTAATAAAAAGTACATGGGTGTAGCGGCAATACCATAGGTTTTTACAATTGGGTTTTCCCATTTGCCCAAACCAATTGTGTGAATAAAATCAGGATACTTTTTTATTTCTTGTGTCCATTTAGAGGGCTCTTCCTCTAAACCAAAAGCAACAACTTTTAAGTTGCTTTTACTAGCAACTAATTCTTTCACTTTTGGAAGTTCATTTAGGCAATGCCCACAACCGCTGCTCCAAAATATAAGAAGATAGTATTCCGAGCCTTTAAGATTGTGAAGGCTAGTGGTGTTTTCTGAAGAAGCAATTTCAAAGTTTGGAGCCTTAGTTCCTAAGGACGTGTTCTTGTAAGAACTTATAGTTTCAGCTAATACTTTATTACCGGTTTGATTGGCTAATTCTAACAAATGCTTATCAGTAATATAGTTTGCAATAGTATGGTTTTCTTGTGATACAAAGCGCTGCCATAACACTTCGAGCAGATACGTTTTTATAACAGAGTCTTTGTTATCAATAGCATTAGCTACATCATCGATTAAGGTTTGGTATGTGTTATTAGTAGGATTTTCTACCATATTAAAAACATAAGATACCACACGATCTACCAAAAATGTAGAGCTTTGTAAGATATAGTTGCTAAAGTCTATTGGGCTGAAATAGTGCTTTTTTACATTTTTGGTGTAGGTATTAAAATCCTCATAGTCTGTTGGAATGTAAGGTCTGTTAGCTATTATAAATGCAGAAACTAATTTGCCTTGAGATGAACTTTCATAGTTGGCTTGTGTCTCTCTTAAAACCTTAAAAACGGACTTAAAACCTTCTTTGTCTTTACCGTCTTTGTCGTAATAGTTGGCAATGGTTTGGTTAACCATATCCATACTTTTTAAGTAAGATGCCCAAAGCTTATTTTCATCAGATTCGGTAAATTCTACACCTTT
>JAGQZO010000180.1 GCA_020435515.1 Winogradskyella sp.
TGTTCCAAATACAACCGAATATTTATAAAGCCGAAACTCAAAAAGCACAATCTGAAGTTGATTTTGCTCAAATAGAGTATCAAAATACCAAAGCATTGGCAGATAAAAATATTGTATCTGCTAGCGAGCTTGCATTGGCCAGTGCAAAATTAAGCAAAGCCAAAGCAGAATTAGCACTCGCACAAACACATTTGGGTTTTACAGAAATTAGAGCACCATATGATGGCATTGTAGGTAAGTTTGAAGATGTTCGTTTAGGAAGTTTACTAGATGAAGGCGAACTACTAACAACGCTCACCGATAACAGTAAAATGTGGGTTTATTTTAATGTGCCAGAAGCTGAATATCTAGATTATGCTATGCGTACAGATAAAGGTAATAAATACGTAAAATTACAATTGGCAAATAATCAATTGTTTTCTGAAGATGGTATTATTGAAACGATTGAGTCCGACTTCAATAACAAAACAGGAAATATAGCATTTCGTGCCACCTTTAGCAATCCAGATGGACTACTTCGACATGGACAAACAGGCACCATTTTATGGACTAAAACATTGAAAAATGCAACCATGATTCCTCAAAAAACCACTTTTGAAGTGCTTGAAAAAAAGTTTGTCTTCTGTGTAGACAATGAAGGTGTTGTAAGGTCTAAGGAAGTAAAAGTATTGAACGAACTCAATCATATTTATTTAATTGAAAGTGATATAAAACCTTCTGAAAATATACTATTGGAAGGCTTACGTAAGGTTCAAAATGGTGATAAAATTAACATCGAAGTTATTGCGCCTGAACATGTCTTTGCAGATTTAGAGCTTCACGCAGAATAATCACTGTTTAATCATTTAAAAATTAAATAATATGTTTAAGAATATATTAAAACGTCCTGTTTTAGCTATAGTGATTTCTGTAATGTTGGTATTTATAGGATTACTTGCCATCAAACAGTTACCCATTTCACAATTTCCTCAGATAGCGCCTACAACGGTTAATATTTTTGTGGCTTATCCTGGGTCTAGTGCAGACGTATTGACAAAATCAACCTTAATTCCTCTAGAAACATCTATTAATGGAGTTCAAGGGATGCGTTATATTGCCTCTGATGCTACAAGTGCCGGAGAAGGAACAATCCGTATTGTGTTTGAACCAGGAACTGATCCCAACCAAGCTGTGGTTAGAGTAAAGACAAGAGTAGATCAAGTCATGCCAAATTTGCCAGAACTTGTACAAATGGAAGGTGTTATTATTACACCTGTTCAACCAAGTATGCTTTTGTATGTCGACTTATTCAGTGATGAAGAATCAAATATAGATGAAAAATTCCTATACAATTATGCCTACACTCGGATAGTGCCAGAACTTCAAAGAATTACTGGAATAGCTCAAGCACAAATTTTAGGTTCAAGAAAATACGCTATGAGAGTTTGGTTAAAGCCTGATAGAATGCGTGCTTATAATATTTCAGCTGAAGAAGTTCTAGAGGCCATGGACGAACAAAGTGTTATCGCAAGACCTGGCCGTTTAGGTCAGAGTTCTGGTATTCAGGCACAATCTTTAGAATATGTTCTGAGCTATAAAGGACGCTATAATAAACCAGAGGAATATGAAAACATTATCATTAGAAGCAACGAAGAAGGAGAGTTTATTAAGCTAAGAGACATTGCAACGGTTGAATTAGGTAGCGAGTTTTTTGATATTTATTCCAATTTAGACGGGCGCCCTTCCTCTTCAATTGTGTTAAAGCAAACACCAAACAGTAATGGTAGTGATGTTATTGCGCAAGTAAAAGAAAAACTTAAGGAGTTGGAAGCCTCTTTTCCCGAAGGTGTTCATTATGAATATAGCTATGATGTCTCAAAATTTTTGAATGCTTCGACAGATCAAGTCGTGCATACCATTCGTGATGCCTTTTTACTTGTAGCTTTGGTAGTGTTCCTGTTTTTAGGGGATTGGCGTTCAACCTTAATTCCCATTTTAGCAGTGCCAGTATCTTTAATAGGAACCTTTTTTGTATTGCAAGCCTTTGGATTATCGATTAACTTGATTACGCTTTTTGCATTGGTGTTGTCTATCGGTATTGTCGTAGATAATGCCATTGTAGTTGTGGAAGCTGTCCATGCAAAAATGGAAGAAGATGCACATCTTACACCCTACAAAGCAACCCAAATGGCATTAACTGAACTCAGTGGTGCTATTATTGCAATTACTTTGGTAATGATCTCAGTATTTGTTCCTATTGCATTTATGAGTGGACCAGTAGGTGTTTTTTATCGCCAGTTTTCTATAACAATGGCAAGTTCAATCCTAATTTCTGGAGTGGTAGCATTGTCACTAACACCTGTATTATGTGCTATGATTTTAAAAAACAACCATGGGAAACGCAAAACATCATGGTTTGATAAATTCATTCATGGATTTAATCGTCTGTTCGAAAAACTGACTGGACGATACATTAAAGTACTCGATAAAATTGTCACAAGACGTATTGTAACCTTTGGTGTATTGGCATTATTTGTTTGCGGTATAGTGTATTCAAATAAAATTTTGCCATCTGGATTCGTTCCTAATGAAGATCAAGGGACAATATATGCTATTATTCAAACGCCACCTGGTTCAACCCTTGAAACAACCAATAAAGTGGCACAAACATTACAGGGTATAGCTGAAGAAGTGGAAGGTATTGAATCGGTTACTTCATTGGCTGGTTATGAAATTATGACCGAAGGACGAGGATCCAATGCAGGTACTTGCCTTATCAATCTTAAACCTTGGAGTGAGCGTAAGCATACCGTACACGAAATCATGGAAATTCTAGAAGAAGAATCCAAAGATTTAGGAGCTATTATTGAGTACTTTGAACCACCAGCACTTCCTGGTTTTGGTTCTTCAGGAGGATTTTCTTTTCGTATGTTGGATAAAACAGGTGTAGAAACCGATTATCAAGAATTTGATAAAATTAATCAAGACTTTTTAACGGCTTTAAAAAAGCGTAAGGAGTTGAAAGGCTTATTTACCTTTTTTGCTGCTAATTATCCACAGTATGAATTAGAAATCGATAATGAAGCAGCAATGCAAAAAGGGATTACCATAGGAAAAGCTATGGAAAACCTAAACATTTTAATAGGTAGTACATATGAGCAAGGGTTTATACGTTTTGGTCGTTTCTTTAAGGTTTATACACAAGCAGCACCAGAATATAGAAGGTATGTAAGTGATTTATCCAATTTCTTTGTAAAAAATGAAGAAGGAGAAATGGTGCCATATTCTTCTTTTATGACCATTAAAAAAACACAAGGGCCAAACGAAATTACACGTTATAACTTATTTAATTCTGCACCAATACGAGGATTGCCAGCTGCTGGTTACACCACAGGAGACGCCATTGATGCCATAAAACAAGTTGCCGAAGAAACTTTACCAAAAGGCTATGATATAGCTTGGGAGGGATTGTCTTATGACGAATCGCAACGTGGTAATGAAGCTATTTACATTTTCATGGTCGTATTGTTATTTGTGTATTTAATTCTAGCTGCACAATATGAGAGTTTTGTTTTGCCTTTCGCGGTACTGCTCTCATTACCTATAGGTATTTTTGGTTCCTTCTTTATGTTGAAAACAATGGGACTTGCAAACGATGTTTATGCCCAAATTGGAATGATTATGCTTGTAGGCCTTTTGGGTAAGAATGCCGTATTGATTGTTGAATTTGGAATTCAAAGGCACAATGAAGGTGCTACAGTTCTAAATGCCGCTATTGAAGGTGCAAAAACGCGTTTTAGACCAATTCTTATGACATCCTTTGCTTTTATCGCAGGTCTTATTCCGTTAGTTGTTGCGCATGGAGCTGGGGCAATTGGAAATAAAACCATTGGGTCTTCAGCATTAGGTGGTATGCTCTTAGGCACCATTGGCGGTGTACTAATTATACCAGGACTTTATTATGCTTTTGGAAGAATGGTAGAGGGTAAAAAATTACTTTATGACGAATCTAAAACGTCTTTGTCTGAAGCTTTTGTTGAAAGTGGTATAGAAAGAGCTTCATTACTTAAAAAAATCACAAAACTTAACGTTCTGCTTAAGGCAGCTCAAAGAAAAAATAAAAGCAATGAAAAGTAATTTAATACATATTAAAATAGGAGTTTTTATCCTACTTACATTAGGATTTTGGAGCTGTAAGTCTTCAAAAATAAACTTTAAGGAACCCGATCAAAATTTACCAGTTCAATTTCAAGAAGCAATGGTAGATAGCGCTAACATTGCTAAAATTGATTGGAGAACCTATTTTGGTGATGAAAACCTTAGCAAACTTATTGATACTGCTTTGGTAAATAATCAAGAGCTAAATATTGTATTGCAAGAAATTGCCATAAGCAAAGCTGAAGTATTAGAAAAGCAAGGCGAGTATTTACCTTTTGTGGATATTGGTATTGCTGCCGAAACCGAAAAAGTAGGCAGATTTACTAGAAACGGTGCGGTAGAACACAATTTACTAATAGATGAAGACAAAGAGTTTCCTGAACCTTTATCCGATTTCAAGCTTGCAGCAACAGCCTCTTGGGAAGTAGATATATGGCGTAAACTTAGAAATGCAAAAGATGCTACCCAATTGCGTTATGTCGCCCAAAATGAAGGTAAAAACTTCTTGGTTACTCAACTCATTTCAGAAATTGCCGAATCCTATTACGAATTAATGGCTTTAGATAATCTATTAATTACAATTAATCAAAATGTTCAAATTCAGCAGACTGCTCTAGAAAATATGCGATTGTTGAAAGACTATTCAAAGGCAAATCAATTAGGAGTTAATCGTTTTGAAGCACAATTGCTAAACACCAAAAATCAGCAATATGCCATTAAACAAAAAATTACTGAAACCGAGAATAAACTACATTTTTTAATAGGAAGTTATCCTACAACTATTTCTAGAAATTCTAATGAGTTAATGACTATGAAACTAGATAGTTTGCAAGCAGGAATTCCATCACAAATGTTAGAAAATCGTCCAGATATTCGACAGGCAGAGTTAGAAATGGCAGCAGCCAAGTTAGATGTAAAATCGGCAAAAGCCAATTTTTATCCTAAATTAGATTTAAAAGCAGGACTTGGCTACCAAGCCTTTAATCCTAAGTTTTTATTTAATCCAGAATCTTTAATTTACAATATTGCAGGAGATTTGGTAGCACCTCTTATTAATAGAAAAGGTATTAAAGCACAATTTAATAAGGCATCTGCAATGCAAATTCAAAGTGTGTACGCATACCAAAAAACACTTTTAAATGCCTACACAGATGTATTAAATCAATTGGCTAAATTGAACAATTATTCTGAAAGCTTAAATGTAAAAACTAAAGAAGTAGAACTCTTAAAACAGTCGGTTAACATTGCAAATGATTTATTCAAATATGCAAAAGCCGATTATGTTGAGGTGCTTCTAACACAAGAAGAAGTTTTAGATGCCCAAATGGAACTTATAGAGACTAAGCTAGAGCAAGTTAACGCTAAAGTGCAATTGTACAGAGCACTTGGCGGTGGTTGGAGATAAGTATTCCTTTCTCTAAATATGGTAAGTCAAAAAAATCTAATCAGATACTCTTTTTGGCTTACCATTTTTTATTACTGATATTGAAATTATGCTCACAACAGGTTTTTAAAATGCTTTAAAAAAGCAAAGAATTATCTTAAGTCTTTTATTAGTTTTGCGCCTTTAAAATTATTGCTATGATTTCTGTAGATAATTTAGTTGTAGAATTTAATGGACAAACGTTGTTCAGTGATGTGTCTTTCACTATAAATGAAAATGATAAAATAGCCCTAATGGGTAAGAATGGTGCCGGAAAATCTACAATGATGAAAATTATTGCTGGAGTCCAAAACCCTACTAAAGGTAATGTTAGAGCACCAAAAGATGCTGTGATTGCCTACTTACCTCAGCATTTGTTAACCGAAGATAATACAACTGTTTTAGAAGAAGCCTCCAAAGCGTTTAGTCATGTGTTTGCTATGCGAGATGAAATGGATGCCTTAAACAAGCAACTTGAAACACGAACCGATTACGAGTCTGACGAATACATGAAGATTATAGAGCGCGTATCGGATTTGGGAGAAAAATTCTATGCTTTAGAGGAAGTAAATTATACTGCTGAAGTAGAAAAAGCACTTAAAGGACTTGGTTTCAAACAAGACGATTTTAGCAGACCTACTAGCGAGTTTTCAGGTGGGTGGCGTATGCGAATAGAATTGGCAAAGATTTTACTTCAAAAACCTGATTTAATCCTTCTGGATGAGCCTACCAATCATATTGATATAGAATCTGTAATTTGGTTAGAAGACTTTTTGGTAAATAAAGCTAAAGCGGTTATTGTGATTTCACATGATAGAGCTTTTGTAGATAATATCACAAACCGAACCATCGAAGTGACGATGGGTCGCATTTATGATTACAAAGCCAATTATTCGCATTACTTACAATTGCGAGAAGACAGACGAGCGCACCAAATAAAAGCCTACCAAGAACAGCAAAAATTTATAGCGGATAATATGGCGTTTATTGAGCGTTTTAAAGGCACATACTCTAAAACCAATCAAGTAGCATCGAGAGAACGTATGCTAGAGAAGTTAGAGATTATTGAGGTAGATGAAATAGATACCTCAGCTTTAAAATTACGTTTTCCAAAGACGCAACGTTCGGGCGATTATCCTGTAACGGTTAAGGATGTTTCTAAATCCTATGAT
>JAGQZO010000181.1:0-821 GCA_020435515.1 Winogradskyella sp.
GGTCAAAAGGATTTTTACTTCGCATAAATAAAATACCATTAAATGCATTTGCACCATATAATGCTGAAGCTGCTCCAGGTAATAATTCTACACTTTGCACATCTGTCTCAGTCATACCCAATAAATTTCCAAGAGGGAAGTTAAGGGCAGGTGCAGAGTTATCCATTCCATCTACTAACTGCATAAAACGTGTGTTTGCAAAAGTCGCAAAACCTCTTGTGTTAATAGACTTAAAGGTTAAGCTGTTAGTGTTTATATCTACACCTTTTAGATTTTCTAGACCATCATAAAAATCTACAGATGCTGTATTTTTAATTTCTTTTAATCCAAAACGTTCTACTGTAACAGGAGATTCAAAAATACGCTCAGGAGTACGAGAAGCTGAAATTACGACTTCATCTAATGAGTTACCTTCTTTAAGAGTAACGTCTACAGTTTGGTTGTTACTTGTTATCTCAATAGTTTGAGCTTCAAAACCTGTATAGCTTACACGGATTGAAAATGGAGGATTTTGGTCTACGGATAGGGTGTAGTTACCATCAAAATCCGAAACAGTACCTGAGGTGGTACCCACTACTACAATATTTGCACCAGGTAATGGTAGCCCAGTGTCATCAGTAATTTTACCTTTTACCGTGGTTTGAGCAAAAGATGCCACGCAAAAAAGCAATGTAAAAAGCTTTAAGATTGTCTTCATTTTAGAGAATTAGTTAATTTATTTGATGCCAATTTAATTAAATATATGAAAATTAGGTAAGAAATTCTTAAAAAATTATGCATGCATAGCAAAATATGAAAAACAGCAAGCCTTAAAATTGCGG
>JAGQZO010000181.1:833-3024 GCA_020435515.1 Winogradskyella sp.
CCGCAATTTTAAGGCTTGCTGTTTTAAATAAGTTGATTACTCTACTGTTACAGATTTTGCTAAGTTACGAGGTTGATCTACATTTTTACCTAGCATTACAGCAATGTGATAAGATAATAGCTGTAAAGGAATTGTTGTTAAGAGAGGAGTTAAACATTCTATGGTTTCAGGCACCTCAATGACATGATCTGCCAACTCTTTCACACTTTCATCTCCTTTGGTAACTATACCTATAATTTTACCTTTTCTGGATTTTATTTCTTGAATGTTGCTTACTACTTTTTCGTAATGACCTTTTTTTGTTGCAATAACTACAACAGGCATATGCTCGTCAATTAATGCAATGGGTCCATGCTTCATTTCAGCAGCTGGATATCCTTCTGCGTGGATATAAGAAATCTCCTTTAATTTAAGAGCTCCTTCTAAAGCAACAGGGAAATTGTAACCGCGTCCGAGGTACAGGAAGTTTTTGGCGTCTTTATAGATATCTGCTATAGTTTGAACATACCCATCAGATTCAAGAGCTTCTTTAACTTTATTAGGAATGGTTTCTAATTCAATAAGATGGTGTCTAAATTCTGAACTTGAGATAGTGCCCTTTGCCCTGGCCAATCTTAAGGCTATCAAAGTTAAAACAGTAATTTGAGTTGTAAACGCTTTAGTTGACGCTACCCCAATTTCAGGCCCAGCATGTGTGTAAGCGCCAGCATCTGTTTCTCTTGCGATTGAAGATCCTACAACATTACAAACTCCAAATACAAAAGCTCCTTTAGACTTGGCCAACTTAATCGCCGCTAAAGTATCCGCTGTTTCACCAGATTGAGAAATGGCTATTACAACATCTTTTTCAGTAATAACAGGATTTCTATATCTAAACTCAGAAGCATATTCTACCTCTACTGGTATTCTTGCCAAATCTTCAAAAATATACTCCGCAACAAGACCAGCATGCCAAGAAGTGCCACATGCAACGACTATTATTCTGTCAGCAGCAAGAAACTTCTTCATATTATCCTCAATTCCAGCAAGTTTTATTAGAGCCTCATTACTTAAAAGTCTGCCTCTGAATGTGTCTCGAATTGCTTGCGGTTGTTCATAAATTTCTTTAAGCATAAAGTGCTCATAACCGCCTTTTTCTATTTGCTCAAGGTTAAGTTGAAGTTCTTGAACATAGGGATCTACCAAAGCATCATTTTTGATTTTCCGAACCTTAACCTCTTTATGCCTTCTTATAATTGCCATTTGTTCATCTTCTAAGTAAATGGCATTTTTAGTAAATTCTATAAAGGGTGTCGCATCACTAGCAATGAAAAACTCGTCATCTCCAATACCTATTGCCAATGGACTACCGAGTTTTGCAACAACAATTTCATTGGGCTTTTTCTTGTCGAAAACAGCAATGGCGTATGCTCCTACTACTTGATTTAAAGCTATTTGTACAGCTTTTCCGAGCTTTGTGTTTTCATTTTTCTTTACATCTTCTATGAGATTTACTAAAACCTCAGTGTCAGTATCTGACTTAAATGTATAACCACGCTTAATAAGCTCCTTTTTTAAAGCGTCATAGTTTTCTATAATTCCATTATGAATTATAACTAAGTCACCAGAATTAGAGTAGTGAGGATGCGAATTTATATCATTAGGGACACCATGTGTTGCCCAACGTGTGTGCCCTATACCTAGGGTACCATTGGTTGAAATTTCATTTTCTAACCTTTCTTTTAGGTCAGAAACTTTTCCTTTGGTTTTTGAGAGTTTTATATCAGTACCGTCATATAGAGCTATACCTGCACTATCATAGCCACGATATTCTAATCTTTGAAGCCCTTTAATTATTATAGGATAAGCCTCTCTATGGCCGATATATCCGACAATTCCACACATAGCTTAATTTTAAATACTTTAATTACTTTTAGTTTTCACAATCACCCTCTAAACATGTGTAATATATTTCTAAATATACTCTTTTACTCAAATCACTTGTATTATTACCGTGCAAAACGGTGCCTTTAGGGGATAAAACCGAACTTATAGGCACAGATAAATTAGGATTGTCCGCAGTTAGAGTTTGGTTTTGAATAAACTGTTCTTCTAAATTTACATTTAGTGAAACAGCTAGACCTAGTTCAACATTAGTAGAATCGTTAAGTAATAAATTATTGATATGTTCCGTAATTCTGAATTTATATTT
>JAGQZO010000181.1:3071-7590 GCA_020435515.1 Winogradskyella sp.
TTTGTCTTTGATACCGAAGGTAAACTATTGTTTGAGAATTCGTTAGAAAAATCTCTTAAAGGTATTTTATTTTCGATATCGTACACATACAGGCGGTGTGGTTCATTTTCAGGATCATACGTTCCTGTAGAATTTAAGAAGTCATTATCCACATAAAAAACTAAGTTTGCTTCATTGACAAGTTTAGTTACTTCAAAATTGCCGTTCTCATCTGTGTTAACAAAGAAGCTTTTCCAATTATCAAAGGTTAAATCATCTCCATCGTTAAGATTGTCACCGTTGAAAAGTTTGATTTTAGCTATCGACCCTTCTCCACCTTTTAGATACAATCTACTATCTCCATTTGTTGGATCACCTTCAGGAATAGTAAAATTATAGGTAGGGTTTAAAAAATTAATTCTGTTACTTCCAAATCTCATGTCAAAAGACGCTTGTTCTGTTGTGTCTTCATCGTCTACAGTAGATTCAGATATTCTCTTGTAGTAAATTGTAATACTTGCTGCTGTAGAACTAGTGCTAAGAATGTAGTAAGCACCATCATTGTTAACAGTCTCTGCCTTAAAGTAAATCCCTCTAAAGTATTCTAAAAAATTATTTTGATTACTTAGGACGGTTGGGTTATCGTTTTGTTGATTTAAGATAGATTCTTCCCAGAATTGAGGGTCTAACTTTAATCTAATGCCAGGTATTTGTCTTAACGTTGTTGTTTCCTCGTTTTCACCTTCTCCTTCAGTAGATGTTAGTATAAAGCCTTCATTACTAAAAGTAACATTACCATTTGCATCTAAAGTAACATGTTTATTGTTTTGAGGATCTGGATTTGGTAATATAGGAATTACTTCACTCTCTAAGGCGGCATCGCTTATAAGTTCATTTTCAGAAGCTCTTCTGTTTGAGAAATACGGCTGGCTTTCGTTAAAGTCTGAATTTGGGTCAAAATCTCTTATAAAATAGTTGCTTCTATATAAGTTCAATTTAATGGGTTGTGATCCAAAAACTGAATCGGTGACATACATAATATTACCATCTTCGTCTACCTCAGATATTGCTGAAAAGAAAGGTAAATTTAATACCACTGAATCTACTTGTGTTACCTCACCAAAATCTGGAGCATAAGACGAGAGTGTTAGCTGCGCTACAAAACTAGACTCTACTCTGCCGTAAGAGTCATCATAAACTCCCAGTGTGCTTAGCCCAGGTCCATTATTGGATTGTACTGGACCTAATGTTTGAGAGTAGGTTATAACTTCAGAAAATTCAGGATTTGTTTCACTGAGTTTTTTAATGTTAAAGTTAGTAGCCACTCCGCTATTTAGTACATCAGATTCTAAGTTTGTAAAATCGCTATCACAAGCAACAAAACTAATTACAATCAATGCTAGAGTAAAAATATTAAGGGCAATCTTGTTCTTTTTCATAAGTAATATTAGCTGTTTAGTACAGCTTCTTTGTAAAATTCGGTGTATGGATCCGCAAACTCTTCGATAGAGTAAAAATCTAATACTGGTTTTTCTAATGTATTTATGTAGCTGTCTAATTCTTTTGGTAATTCTTTAGAGCCTTTTATTATGGCATCAGAATTATCAATAGCTATCTTCATTAGGTTTACATAATTTGGTTTTTCTAAAGGTTTTATGATATCTTCATCTAGACCGTCAAATTTAACCTTATCTATCATCTCCTTATCTAACGTACCTTCAAAGTTTTGATTGTATACAGAAGTCACTATTTTGCTTTCTGTAAAAAGAGGTTCGGTTTTGTAGAATTCTTTAAGATAAAGGGGTAGCAAAGACGCTAGCCATCCGTTAACGTGGATGATATCTGGTGCCCAGTTTAATTTTTTCACGGTTTCTATAACACCTTTTGCGAAAAAAATAGCACGTTCATCATTATCTGGGAAAAGTTTTCCATCTTCATCAGTTAAAGTTGCTTTTCTTTTGAAATATTCCTCGTTATCTATAAAATATACCTGAATGCGCTCTTTTGGTATAGAAGCTACTTTAATAATAAGCGGCATGTCTAAGTCATTAATCACCAAATTGATACCTGAAAGTCTAATAACTTCATGTAGCTGATGTCTTCTCTCGTTAATATTACCAAAGCGAGGCATAAATATTCGTATTTGTCCTCCTTGTTTGTTTACCATTCTTGGGGCTTCAAAGGACATTGAAGAAATCTCCGTTTCTGGTAAATATGGAACTACTTCCGAGGACACATACAATATTCGTTTGTCTTTCATAAATCTTCTGCTTTGTGTAAATTAAGAGTAAAAAACATGCAAAATTACAAAAATTTGTGCAGATTGCCAGTAAAATATTATGTTTGCACGCGTTAATTTTTTGTTACTAAAGTGAAAATCTTCCATAATAAATCTGAATTATCTCATCTCATAGATAACTTTAAGGCTAATAATTTAGATATTGGTTTTGTACCAACTATGGGTGCACTCCACAAGGGTCATTTATCTTTAGTTAAAAAAGGATTGAGTGAAAATGATGTTGTTGTAGTTAGCATTTTTGTAAATCCCACACAGTTTGATAACCAAGAAGATTTAGTAAAATACCCAAGGACATTAGAGGCTGACGTAGATTTATTAAAGACTGTTAGCAACGATAAAATTGTAGTATATGCACCATCGGTTGAGGATATTTATGAAGACAAGGTGCAATCCCAGTCTTTTACGTTTGACGGTCTTGAGAAAGAGATGGAAGGAGCATTTAGAGATGGGCATTTTGATGGAGTTGGAACCATAGTAAAACGATTATTTGAAATCGTAAGACCTAACCGAGCATACTTTGGTGAGAAAGATTTTCAACAATTGCAGATTATTAAAAAGTTAGTTGAATTATATGATATTCCTGTTAAAGTTGTTGGTTGCCCAATTGATAGAGCCCAAGATGGACTAGCGATGAGTTCTAGAAATACAAGGCTAACATCTAATCATAGAAAAGTAGCCCCATTTATCTACAAGACATTAAAATCTGCCAAAGCTAAGTTTGGCACAAAAAGTGCTAAAATAGTAACGGAATGGGTTGAAAAGCAATTTAATAAACAACCACTTTTAGAATTAGAGTACTTTATTATTGCTGATACAGAAACCTTAAAGCCAGTAAAACGAAAATCAACAAAAAAAACATATAGGGCATTTATTGCTGCTTATGCTGGTGATATAAGACTTATAGATAATATCGCCTTAAATTAATTATCTTTGCCTCATGCAAATTCAAGTTGTAAAATCTAAGATTCATCGTGTAAAATGTACAGGAGCCGACCTTAACTACATTGGTAGTATAACTATTGATGAAGACTTAATGGACGCTGCTAATATCATTCAAGGAGAAAAAGTTCAGATTGTAAATAATAACAATGGAGAACGCCTCGAGACCTACTGTATACCTGGGCCAAGAAATAGCGGTGAAATTACATTAAATGGTGCTGCTGCTCGAAAAGTTGCAGTTGGTGATATTTTAATTCTAATTACTTATGCTTTCATGGATATTGAAGAAGCTAAAGTGTTTAAACCCTCATTGGTATTTCCCAACGAGCAAAATAATCTTCTAAAATAGTTTTTTGAAGCCAACCCAAAAAAAAATAATAACCATTGCAATTCCTATACTGATAAGCATTGGTTTGGTTTGGTATTCTCTTAGCAAAGTTCCCATTAGTCAAATCATTGAAGAAGCAAAGCAAGCCAATTTTTGGTGGATTTTACTAAGTGTATTTTGTTTAACGTTAAGCCATTTGTCTAGAGCCTATCGTTGGTTATATATGTTAGAACCAATGGGTTATAAGGTGAAACTTCCAAATAGCATTATGGCGGTATACGCAACCTATCTAATTAATTATGGTATCCCTAGATCTGGGGAAATTGCAAGAGCAACCATACTTTCTAATTACGAAGGAGTTCCCTTTGAAAAGGGATTTGGAACTATAGTAGCCGAGCGTGTTGCGGACCTCATAGTTATGCTTGGTATTATTTGCATCACTCTAGTATTGCAGTTTGAGTTTATTGTTAAGTTTTTCTCTGAACGATTAACCTCTAATTTATTCACATACCTTGTTGTTATAATACTTTTAGTATTAGTATTGGTTTTGATCTTAAGAAAGAGTAATTCATTTTTAATAAAAAAAATCAAAGGGTTTCTAAACGGTATAATAGAGGGTGCTTTAAGCATATTTAAAATGGAAAAGAAATGGGCATTTATAGCTCATACACTTTTCATTTGGGGCATGTATGTATTAATGTTTTACACAACCACTTTTGCTTTTAAAAGTCTAGAAAACATACCATTTGCTGCTGTGCTTATTGGTTTTATTTATGCTAGTTTTAGTGTTGCAGCTACCAATGGTGGTACGGGAGCTTATCCGGCTGCGGTATTTGCTGCTTTTTCAATTTTTGGTATAGCTAAAGATCCAAGTTTTGCTTTTGGTTGGGTCTTGTGGGGCTCTCAAACTCTTATGGTAATTATTTTAGGTGGATTATCATTATTATACTTACCAATCTACAATAGAAAGCAAG
>JAGQZO010000182.1 GCA_020435515.1 Winogradskyella sp.
AGCCATTAAGACGAGAGGTTGTTTGTGCTTATTTTGTTAGTGGCTCTTTTGATGTACAGCGTACAAATTTTGGTGGTGTTTTTGATTTTGGAGAAGGTGAATGTGATAACCAAGCCACGTTTACTTTTAACAATGGCACAGAAATACCTATTATTTTAAATTAAACCTTCAGTTTAGTTTTAGTTTGATTGGAAAAAAAAGCGAGCTACTTCGACTACGCTCAGTAACCGAAAGCTCGCTTTTTTTATGCTCTTAATNNATGGTTGATTTTTTATTAAATCTATATACTGATTTACTTTCTTCTTTAAATCTTTTCTATGAGTTATAAAGTCTAAGAAACCGTGTTCTAATAAAAACTCAGAAGTTTGGAAACCTTCTGGTAATTCTTGTCCTGTAGTGTCCCTAACAACTCTTGGTCCTGCAAAACCAATTAAAGCACCTGGTTCAGCTATGTTAATATCTCCTAGCATCGCAAAAGACGCTGTTGTGCCACCTGTGGTTGGATCAGTACATAATGAAATGTAAGGAATTTGAGCATCTGCTAGCTGAGCCAATTTTACTGAGGTTTTTGCAAGTTGCATTAATGAAAATGCTGCTTCCATCATACGAGCACCACCAGACCTGCTAATAATCATAAATGGAATCTTTTTCTTTAATGCATAGTCGGCAGCTCTAGTGATTTTTTCACCAACAACACTTCCCATAGACCCACCAATAAAACTAAAGTCCATACAAGCTACAACTAAATCTTCTCCCATAGATTTTCCAACGGCTGTGCGTACGGCATCTTTGAGATTGGTTTTGGCTTGCGCCGCCTTTAAACGGTCTGGGTATTTTTTAGTATCAACAAACTTTAGAGGATCTTTAGATGTTAAGTTGGCATCTAATTCTGTGAATTTTTTATCATCAAATAGAATTTCAAAATACTCTTTGCTTCCTATTCTTACATGATAACCGTCTTCTGGGCTAACATAAAAATTTTGCTCTAGTTCTTTAGTGTCAATTATTTTTCCGGTAGGAGATTTATACCAAAGCCCTTTTGGAGTGTCTTTTTTTTCTTCTGTTGAAGTTTGGATTCCTTTGTCTTTTCTTTTAAACCAAGCCATACAAAATTTGATTTTTTAAGCCCTATAACAACGCTTAGGGTAGTTTTTAATCATAGATTTAAAAAGATTTCTATAATTAATGCTATTAGTTAGTTAAAGCAAAATTACTACTAATTAATTAAACTCAAAAGCAGTAGTTTAATGTAATTGTTAACATAAACAAACCTATCAAAACTATAAACTAGCTCTGATAGGTTTAAAAATATTGAGATATAATTATAATGTATCTACGTTGTTTAAGTCTTCAAATGCTTTTTTAAGACGCTCAACAAAAGCTTGTTCACCTTTTCTTAGCCATACTCTTGGATCGTAGTATTTTTTGTTTGGTACATCATCACCTTCAGGATTACCAATTTGGGTTTGTAAGTAATCGTGATTGTCTTGTATGTAATCTCTAACGCCACTTAGGAAAGCCCACTGCATGTCAGTATCAATATTCATTTTTATAACTCCATAACTAATGGCTTCTCTTATTTCTTCAACTGTGGAGCCTGAACCACCATGGAAAACAAAGTCGATATGATTATGACCAACATTGTATTTTTTTGTAATGTACTCTTGTGAGTTCTTTAAGATTTTAGGGGTTAACTTTACATTGCCTGGTTTGTACACACCATGAACGTTACCAAAAGCAGCAGCGATAGTGAACTGATCGCTAACCTTGCTTAACTCTTCATAGGCATAAGCAACTTCTTCTGGTTGGGTATATAATTTTGAAGCATCTACATCGCTATTATCTACACCATCTTCTTCACCACCAGTAATACCAAGCTCTATCTCTAAAGTCATACCCATTTTGCTCATACGAGCTAAGTATTGTTTACAGATTTCTATATTTTCTTCGATAGGTTCTTCAGATAAATCAATCATGTGAGAACTATAAAGCGGTTTTCCAGTTTCTTTAAAATGTTTCTCACTAGCGTCTAATAAACCATCAATCCAAGGCAATAATTTTTTTGCACAGTGATCGGTGTGTAAGATTACAGGAACTCCATAAGCTTCAGCCAATTGATGTACATGTTTAGCACCTGCAATTCCACCTGCAATGGCACCTTTTTCATTTTCGTTTCCTAAACCTTTTCCTGCGTTAAATTGTGCACCTCCATTAGAAAATTGAATAATAACTGGAGCATTTAAGGCTTTAGCGGTTTCTAAAACACCATTAATAGTATTAGAACCAATAACATTTACTGCTGGTAAGGCAAATCCTTTTTCTTTAGCTAATTTGAAAATTTCCTGAACTTCTCTCCCTGTGGCAACGCCAGGTTTGATATTGTGACTCATGATTTTATGATTGAAAATTAGATATCAAAAATACATAATTTTAAGTATTTTTTGATGTGTTTTGGAAGATAAAAACCGAAAACGATATAGGAGGGAATAAGCTATTTTAAAAAGGATAATTAATACCAATGTTGTACACAGCGTTTCTAAAGTTATAGTTTCTAAACCAACGACTGCCTTCTTGTTGGGATGGGTCGTATGTTTTAAAACCGGTATCAAAACGAAGTACAAAAAAGTCGAAATCGTACCGTAGACCAAATCCAGAACCCACTGCAATATTCTCCAGAGATTTAAAATCTGTAAATGTGGCTCTATCATCCACAACGTTATCTAACACATTCCAGATATTGCCTGCATCAACAAAAAGTGCACCTCTAAGATTTCCGAAAAGCCCAAAACGCTGTTCTGCACTAAGATGAATTTTAAAGTTTGCTTCATTAAACTCATTAGTTGAACTTGAACTTCCCGGCCCAAGGTTATAGGCTGTCCATGCTCTGTTGTCATTTGGACCTCCAGCAAAGAAACTTTCTGCAAAAGGAATACTGTTAGAGTTACCATAAGGAATTGCAATACCAGCATAACTTCTAAAAGCAAAGACGTTATTTCTACCTAAGTCAAAATATTTGACATAATCTATTTCTGTTTTGAAATACTGCGAAAAAGCAACTCCAAAAACCTCATAGTCACCGTTTTCATTTTTTGAGGAACCAAAAATTTCGGAGAGATTAGAGAGCAGGTTTCCAGCTAACTCAACACGCCATTTAAAAATTGAAAAGTCATTATCAAAAATGCTGGTACGTCTATCTTTTTTGTAAT
>JAGQZO010000183.1 GCA_020435515.1 Winogradskyella sp.
TTTATTTGTGAAAAAATATTTTGCATCCCATCTGTCGCTCTGCGACATCTTCCCAAAGGGAAGAAAAATTTTAGTTTAAATTAATTTTAGTAATTAGCCACAACAGTTTCTTCCCTTTGGGAAGATTAAGATGAGGTTTTATAAATTTCTTACCGCATCTTTAAATTGACGTCCTCTATCTTCATAATTTTCAAACAAATCGAAGCTTGCGCATGCTGGAGACAACAATACATTATCACCTGCTTTTGCTACTTTATAAGCAATTTTAACCGCCTCACTCATATATTGGGTTTCCACAATGATATCTACCATATTTCCGAAAGCTTCAAACAGCTTTTTATTATCGACACCAAGACAAATGATTGCCTTGACTTTTTCATTTACAAAAGGAAACAATTCCTTATAATCATTACCCTTATCTACACCACCAACTATCCAAACCGTTGGTGCATCCATGCTTTCTAAAGCAAAGTAAGTGGCATTAACATTTGTTGCTTTAGAATCGTTGATGTATTGCACTTTATTGATTTTGAGCACATGTTCTAAGCGATGCTCCACACCTTGAAAATTTTCTAGACTCTCTCTTATAGTTTGCTTTCTAATTTTAAGTAAATGTGCCACGGTAGAAGCTGCCATAGCGTTTTTAACATTATGTTTTCCTTCTAAGGCTATATTTTCTGTTGGCATAGTTATTTTATTGTTATCTATTGTTATTATTATGTTTTTATCTTTATAGTAAGCCCCTTCTTCTATTTCTTTTGTTAGTGAAAAAGGCAACTTTTTAGATTGAATTTGATGGTTTTTTAACCAAGCCGTAATCACTTCATCATCCGCATCGTATATGAAATAATCATCTTTGGTTTGGTTTTCTACAATTCTAAATTTTGAAGCGATATAGTTTTCGAACTTATAATCATACCGATCTAAATGATCTGGTGTTATATTTGTTAAGACTGCTATCTTTGGTTTGAAATCATGAATATCATCCAACTGAAAACTACTCACCTCCAACACGTAATTCTCATGGTTCTTCACCAAAATTTGCTTTGCAAAACTGTCACCGATATTTCCTGCTAAACCAACATCTAACTCTTGTTTTAACAAGTGATGTGTTAGTGTTGCTGTTGTTGTCTTGCCATTACTACCAGTTATCGCAACCAATGTGGCATCTGTATAGTTTGAAGCAAATTCAATTTCAGAAACCACCTTTATACCAGCTCCTCTAATCTGTTTTACCAAAGCCACTTTATCTGGAATACCAGGGCTTTTCATGACGATGTCTGCATTTAGAATCTTGGACTCTGTATGCTGTTCATCTTCAAATTCAATCTCATTATTTAAAAGAACGTCTCTGTACTTTTCTTTAATTTTTCCTTTATCGGATACAAATACATCATATCCTTTTGCCTTTCCCAAAAGCGCTGTACCAACGCCACTTTCTCCACCTCCGAGAATCACGAGTCTTTTCATTACCTGATTTTCAATGTCACAATTGATATGATGGCTAGTAGAATTCCTACAATCCAAAATCGTGTGACTATTTTACTTTCGTGATATCCTGATTTTTGATAATGATGATGCAATGGAGACATTTTAAAAATCCGCCTCCCTTCACCATATTTTTTCTTTGTGTATTTGAAGTAGCTCACCTGCATCATTACAGATAAATTCTCAGCTAGAAAGATTCCGCATAACACAGGTATTAACCATTCCTTTCTTACCGCAATTGCTATTACAGCAATTATTCCACCTATGGTTAAACTCCCTGTATCTCCCATAAAGACTTGTGCTGGATAAGCGTTGTACCATAAAAATCCAACAAGAGCTCCTACAAATGCCGCGATGTAAATTGTTATCTCCTCTACTTGAGGGATATACATTATGTTTAGATATTTTGAAAAAATGATATTACCCGATACCCAAGCAAAAATCCCCAAAGTCAATACTACTATGGCTGATGTTCCTGCTGCCAAACCATCTATACCGTCTGTAAGATTTGCTCCATTGGATACAGCCGTAACAATGATGATGCTCACTAATACGAAAATGATCCAAGCATAGCTTTCTAAATCTGGGCTTATCCAAGTGATTAAATCAGAATAATCAAACTCATTATTCTTTACAAATGGAATGGTGGTCTTGGTCGATTTCTCTGCGACATCAAACAATTGCGCTTCTGGAATATTTGGGTTTTCGGCTAATAATTGCCTTTGAACTTGTTCGGGTAGTTCTTCTTTAATTGTTACGTCCTCATGAAAGTATAGGGTCAGCCCAACTATAAGACCCAATCCAATCTGGCCAAGCACTTTAAATTTACCTTTAAGACCTTCTTTATCATTTTTGAATTTTTTGATATAGTCATCAACAAACCCGATAGTTCCCATCCAAAGAGTGGTTATAATAAGCAGAATGATATAGATATTTTCCAGTTTAGCAATCAATAGTACAGGAAGCAGTGTCGCCAAAATAATGATGAGACCTCCCATTGTAGGTGTCCCTGCTTTTTCGACCTGACCTTCTAAGCCTAAATCGCGAATAGTTTCACCAACTTGTTTTTTTCGTAAAAATGCTATGATACGCTTACCATAAATAGTAGAAATTAACAAGGACAAAATAACTGCCATTGCTGCCCTAAAAGTTAAGAACCCAAAGAGTGATGCACCTGGAAGTTGGAATTGCTTTTCTAAATATTCAAACAAATAATATAGCATCTACTTTTGTAATTGTTTTAAAAATTCCTGTACTGTTTTATAATCATCAAAATCGAAGCGCTCTCCTTTTATTTCTTGGTAGGTTTCATGTCCTTTTCCAGCAATTAAGATGATGTCTTTAGCTTGTGCCATTTGACATGCTGTTTTTATGGCCTGTTTTCTATCTGTAATAGATACTGTCTTATTAAAATTTTGAGGCTCTACACCTTTTTCCATATCTTCAATAATTGCTTCAGGTACTTCGGTACGTGGATTATCGCTTGTAAAAATCACTTTGGTACTTAGTGCTGAAGCGATATGTGCCATTTTTGGTCGCTTCGTTTTATCTCTATCACCTCCACAACCCACAACCGTGATTAGTTCTTCGTTTTTAGTACGAATGCTATTTATAGTTTCGAGTACATTCTTTAAAGCGTCTGGTGTATGCGCGTAATCAACAATGGCTGTGATTTTTTCATCTGAAATGAAATACTGAAAACGACCAGACACATTATCCAACTCGCTAATCAATCTTAAAATCTCACTTTTCTCTAAACCCAATAGTTCTGCGGCACCATAAATTGCTAAAATGTTATATGCATTGAAGTTACCTATCAGTTTTGTCCAGAGTTCACTGCCATTAACCTTGAGCAATAAGCCACTAAACTCGTTTTCTAAAATCTGGGCTCTGTAATCGGCATAATTTTTTAAAGCATAAGTATATTTCTTAGCTTCAGTATTTTGAAGCATTACCAAGCCATTTTTATCATCCATGTTAGATAATGCAAATGCATCTTTAGGCAAATGGTCGAAAAATGATTTTTTGACATCTCTATATTCTGCGAAAGATTCATGATAATCTAAATGGTCGTGAGATAGATTGGTAAAAATGCCGCCAGCAAACTTTAATCCTTCAGTTCTACTTTGATGAATGCCATGAGAACTTGCCTCCATAAAACAGAACTCCACCCCTTCTTCATTCATAAGTTTTAAATACTTATTGATAGTTAATGAATCTGGTGTTGTGTGGGTTGCTTTATATTCTGTATTATCTACCATTATTTTTACCGTAGACAATAATCCTACTTTATAGCCTGCTTTTTTAAACAACTGATACAATAAACTCGTTACCGTTGTTTTACCATTGGTGCCTGTAACACCAACAAGTTTTAAATTCTCAGAAGGATGCTCAAAATAATTCGCAGCCATAAAAGCCAATGCCTGATTAGAATTGGCTACTTCTATATAAGTAATTCCATCGTGTAATGTTTCTGGCAACACTTCGCAAACTACTGATGTTGCACCATCAGCAATTGCTTTTTCTATATAATTATGTCCATCTGTTATTGTTCCTCTAATTGCTACAAAAACATCATTCGTTTCAACCTTTCGAGAATCGAATTCTATTTTGTTTATAGCTACACTTGTACTACCAACAACAGCGTTTATAGTAACCTTGTACAATATGTCTTTTAAAATCTTCATGAGGCTTCTAAGACAATTATTTGATTTGGTTCTAACTTTTGATGCTTCTCAACAGATTGAGATTTTACAGTGCCACTACCGTTTAATTTCACCTTAACATTAACTTGAAGATTCTCTAATAAGGCAATAGCATCCATGGCAGGCATACCAATAACACTCGGCATTAACTC
>JAGQZO010000184.1 GCA_020435515.1 Winogradskyella sp.
TCTAGGATGGAATCAAAATTTTACAGCTGAAAATGACACCGAACCTAATAATTCTCAATTTGAGGCAACAGCAATCAATTTCAATCAAGATTATGAAGGAAGATTAAGCTACTACGGCTCAGGTAGTGACTCTGAGGATTATTATAGTTTCACACTATCACAAAATGATGATATAGAGTTTCAACTGAATGCTTATGAAGGATTAAGCAGTACCGCATTATTAACTGTATTTGATGCCACAAACAATAACCAAGTTTTTCAATTAAATCATGATGGGACAAATTCTTCAAGAACTTCAAACATTATAAATTTAATTAGTGGATCATACTATTTTACTATTACGGGAACAGGCCAAACAGGGTCATACAGTTTTAAAGTTACGCCTCAAAGCACACTAGAATTAAATAATTTTGTTGATGTTATTACATCTATTTACCCTAATCCAGCAACAAACGAAATCAAAATTAGCATTAACAATCATTATCATGATATTATTGCTTCTATAGTAGATATAACAGGTAAATCGGTAAACACTTTTGATATCAACTCAAATGAAACCCAAATAAATATTTCCTCCTTAGAAAAAGGTCTATACTTTATGGTTTTAAAAACCAATAACTCAACAATTACTAAACGCTTTATAAAACAATAATGAGTTATTAATTGGATAGTTAGGTTGCTATTAATTTTAAGGAAAGATCAGCCAACTATCGATAAAAAATCCCCATTAGAGGGGATTTTTTTATGTACAAAAGATATTTACTTTTAAAACTATGTATTATCCGTCAAAAACAGCAAAAAGCCAACTATTAAAGTCAATTTCAACTATAGAAAATGATGGTAAACTATTAACTATAAATGAGCTCATTGAAGTTTTGGAGAATATTAAAGGGATTTGTAAAAATCCAGAATTTGTGAACGCAATAACAAATTCTTTAAAACTACAATCAAAAAATAGTATGCATGTTGGAAGCCAAATAACTGAACGCGAAAAACAAGTTGTATTGTTAATAGGTCAAGGTTTACCCAATAAAGAGATTGCAAACGAACTTAACTTGAGCAAATCTACTGTAGAAACACATCGCAAAAACATAAGAAAAAAACTAAAAATAAAAGGGAAAGACGGTCTTATCGTTTTTGCATTAATCTACAAATTACAACATCTACATAATTTTGAATCCTAAACTAACAACATGATTATTTTATTCATTTTACTTAGCATAAATGCTGCTCTTTTAAAATTTAGCATAAATAAAAAGCAGCCTAAATAGGCCGCTTTTTCAAAATTATTCTGAAATTTTAATTTAGTTTACCTCTGGTAAAAAACTATACGTTTTGCTATACTCTAGCATTTGCTCAGGGAAACCTGTAGGCTGTGTAACTTTAATTGCTATAATTTCGCCATTTTCATCCATTTCTGGTACTAAAACTGGGTTTACAAATCCACTGTAAGGTGCAGATGTAAATTGCTTATTACGCTCTAAGACCTCAGCATGAATAGCTTGGTCTACCTTAACTCCGTAACCTTCTACCAAAGCTTCAACAGCTGCATAATCGCCTTCAGACTTTATACGCTGTGTTTCCCTTAATAATTGACCAAACAACTCGTGTAACTTATCGTAATCGTTAATATTGAAATATGTTTTCCCATCTCTGGTAACTTTTTCAATCACGTTGTCTGCTTTTCCTTTTTCGTAAACCCAAGCAGAAACCCATTGACGGTTTCTCATGTGTGCTTCTTCTACATCGTCGCCTAAATTCAAACGGATTAATTGTGTCATCAATCCATTTCTGATATAGCCATCGTATGCTGCTTTTCCAACAGATTTCCAGTCATCAACCAATCCTAATTCTTGAAGTTTGGAATCGTATAAATAGTATAATCCTACTAAATCTGCACGACCTTCTTCTAAAGTAGATGCATAATTTTTTAAGGTTTCTTTGGTCTCTCCTACTCCAGGATTTAATTGTCCTGATGCGTGACCAATTACTTCATGTAATGCTGTGTGAAGTTTATCAGCTAACTGACCATACTTTTCTTCAAGTTGTAACTCTTCTTCATCGTGTACAAACTCTTTTAAACGACCTGTGCTACCTGCATTATTGTATGCTTCAATAATGTTTCCAAGTGACACAGATTTACTTCCTACTTCTTTTCTAATCCAATTGGCATTTGGTAAATTCACACCAATTGGTGTACTTGGTGAGGCGTCACCAGCTTCACCTGCAACGGTTACTACTTTATATGTTACACCAACTACATTTTTCTTTTTGTGTTCGTCCATTAATGGCGAATTATCTTCAAACCATTGTGCATTATCCGATAATACTTTCATCTTTTGAGACATATCAAAATCATTGATTTGTACTATAGTCTCGTAAGAGCCTCTGTAACCTAATGGATCGTTGTACACTTCAATAAAACTGTTGATGTAATCTACGTTTCCTTCAGTAGCAGCAGTCCAAGCCACGTTGTAATCGTCCCAAGTTTGTAAATCGCCTGTTTTGTAATACTGAATTAACAAACCGATAGCATCACCTTGTGCTTTGTTTTCTGCAACGCCTTGTGCTTTTTCTAACCACTTTACAATTTCATCTATAGCAGAACCATAAAGTCCACCAGATTTATATACACGCTCCTTTAGCACACCATCTTCTTTAACCAATTGTGAGTTCAAGCCAAATGATAATGGCTTATCTGGATTTGGTGATTTTTTGGCAGCATAGAATTTTTCTACATCTTCATTAGTAACATTTGGTCCGTAGAAATTCACAGCAGATAATGCAACATTGTCTACACCTTTAGCTTGATTTACTTTCTTAGAATCTTCATCATTAAAAATCACATCAAAAGCTTCACCATCTAGCTTGGTGGTGGTTGCCAAGAATAATTCGTTTAAGTATTCTTTAGAAAACTCTGGCTTTAACTTATCGTTAGAATAATGATGATGAATACCATTACTAAACCACACGCGCTTTAAATACACTTCAAAAGCTTTCCAGTCTGCTGAAGTTTTATCGCCAGAATAATTAGTATAAACGTTTTCTAAAGCTTTACGGATTTTAAGGTTGTGTCTGTAGTTTTGGTCCCACATAATATCACGACCAGCCAAACCAGCTTGTGTTAAATAATACACTAATTTCTGTTCCTTTAAAGTCAAATTATCCCATCCAGGAATTTGATAACGTAAGATTTTAATGTCTGC
>JAGQZO010000185.1 GCA_020435515.1 Winogradskyella sp.
ATTGATTTTGTAGTGTATCATTAATCCTATCAATCCATATAGAATCCGGCACATGCTTAGAAAATAAAAACGGATAAGCTTGTTTTAACTTCGGCAAGTCAGATGGTTTAGCTTCTGCATAGGCTTTGTCAAAACGCTCAATTATAAAGTCTACTTCAATTTTTGAAATCTCTTCTTCAACCTTAGAATCCTCATCACAGGACACTAGTACAAGGCTAAATAGTAACAAAATGAAAATTCTCAATGACATTTTACGAAACATTTTTAATCCTAACACGTTTCCGTTATTTTTGTTGTGCAAAGGTACGTTTCTTTGTTTTAAATTGTAAACATTATGCAAACAGAAAAGGTTATAGATTACATTGTGAATTGGTTAAAAGATTATGCAACTAATGCAAAAGTCAATGGTTTTGTTGTTGGTATTTCTGGCGGAATTGATTCTGCTGTAACCTCTACACTTTGTGCCAAAACAGGCTTAGACGTTTTGTGCATAGAAATGCCTATACACCAAGCTGTAAGCCATGTTACTAGAGCACAAGAGCATATTGCACAATTAAAAAAACGTTTTTCTAACGTTAGTGATGCACGTGTTGACTTAACACCTGTTTTTGAAGAATTTAAAACCGAAGTAAGCCTTGAAGGCAAGCAAGCTACCGTAGATATGGCATTAGCCAATACGAGAGCTAGATTGCGTATGACAACGCTATATTATTATGCTGGTCTAAAAGGACTTCTAGTTGCAGGCACTGGGAATAAAGTTGAAGACTTTGGTGTAGGTTTTTATACCAAATACGGAGATGGTGGTGTAGATTTAAGCCCTATTGCCGATTTATTAAAATCTGAAGTTTATGAGATTGGTGAGTATTTAGGAGTTCCTGAATCTATAATGAAAGCTGCCCCAAGTGATGGTTTGTTTGGTGATGCCAGAAGCGACGAAGATCAAATCGGTGCTTCTTACCCAGAATTAGAATGGGCTATGAAAATGAAGGACGAAGGGAAAACTGCTGATGACTTTACTGGAAGACAGAAAGAAGTTTACAACATTTTTATGGGTTATAACACAAGAAATCAGCATAAAATGATTCCAATTCCTATTTGTGAAATTCCTAAAAAATTAAAGTAATTATTGCAGTTTGTCGAATAAATTACTCGTCCTGCTTAATTTTTAACTATCTTTATAAAGCAAATCTCCGCTAGACACTTGACTTAGTAGTATTGTTATTGCAACTGATTAACCCTAACCAAACCAAAATCAATTGTCATGATACGTATTTTGATTGTTGACAATCACCCTATTGTAAGAACTGGGCTTGAATTGTTCCTAAACAGTAAACCCGATTTAAAAGTTGTAGGTAAGCTAAGTAGTGGTATAGAAATTTTTGAATTTGTAAGACGTCATGAGGTTGATGTTATCATATCAGAAATTGATCTTCCAGAACTTAATGGTATCACAGCACTTAGAGCTATTAAAAAAGAAAATAAATCGGTTAATGTATTGATGTTTAGCCATCAACCCGAAGAGATTTATGCCATTAGCACGCTCAAAGCAGGAGCTTCTGGCTACTTAAACAAAACTGCAGATGTAGAAGCTATTGAGGCAGCTGTTAGAAAAATACATGGTGGAGAAGTTTCCTTAAGCGAAAAGATGGACAAGCATTTACGCTACGAAGATACTCGTAAGAGCAGAAGCCGAATGTTTAAAAAGTTATCCACTAGAGAAGTTGAGGTTTTAAAACTTTTATCTATTGGACGGAAAAACAAGGAAATTGCAGAAGAGTTAGATATCAACGAAAAAACTGTAAGCACCTATAAAGCAAGACTATTTAAGAAGCTCAATGTAAATAACCTTGTAGATTTAATTCATCAGGCTAAGCATCATAACCTAGCATAATTAGCCACCTATAACTTTACCAAGCTTACGAGACAAAAGCATTTTAAGACCTAAATAATCTTTAACGTCTTCCATTACAGAGCGCGTATCTACGTTTTCACGTAGGGTTTCGTTTTTGTATTCAGCCACTTTTTGATCTATAAGATAACAACGTAAACTCAAGATTGTTTGGCTCACCAATTGCGATATTGTATGCTCCTTTTCTTTGGGTACAATATGATTTCGTCCCCAATCATGAAGGCTGTACTTTTCATCCTCCATTAAAATACTGGTAACTTCAGTTGCAGAGTCTTGGTCTAATTGATTGATAAAATCTTTGGTTGAAAAATTTTCGTCTTGGTTTAATCTGTCAATTATCAAATAGTATAATTCTCTAAATTTTTCATTAGAAAACATCATTTCATCTTCTTGGAGGTCTAAATATATTTTTTCAAACACACGTGCTTCGTGTATTGCTGGCTCTAAAATTAAATCTCCTGAAACCTCATCCTCCTTTAAGATTAAATCTTCAAATTGCTCGGTTCTGTCACCATACAACATCAAGATTTCTATAATCTTTCGTTCCAACTCATACTGAACATCAATCTTGGGTTTCTTTTGTTGTTCAGTTTTTACAACTTCAAAAGCCTTTTGGTCTTGTTTGTATTGTTTATTAGCTTCTTGAAATTCTTTTTTATTGATTTGCGCCAATGTGCTAAAGAGCACATTTTCGCTAATATCCATGATTGAGGCACATTCTCTTACATAGATTTCACGCTTAATAGCATCAGGAATTTTTGCAATGCTATTAACAATATCTCTTATGGTTTCCGCTTTTTTTATAGGATCATTATTGGCTTCTTTAACCAAAAGTGATGCCTTAAACTGAATAAAATCCTTAGCGTTTTCATTAAGATAAGTCGTAAGCTCTTCTAAGGTATTAGACTTAGCAAAACTGTCTGGATCTTCACCATCTGGAAAGGTACAAACCTTAACATTCATTCCTTGCTCCAATATTAAATCTATACCACGAATAGAGGCTCTTATACCTGCCGCATCACCATCAAACAGTACTGTAATGTTATTGGTAAGCCTATTGATAAGTCTAATTTGCTCTGAGGTTAATGCTGTGCCAGAAGACGACACTACATTTTTTACACCTTTTTGATAAAACTGAATGACATCTGTATAGCCTTCTACCAAAAAGCAATTGTCTTCTTTTGCAATGGTCTTCTTAGCAAAAAACAAACCATAAAGCACTTTACTCTTGTGATAAATGTCACTCTCTGGCGAGTTGAGATATTTTGCTGCTTTTTTATCGTTTGTTA
>JAGQZO010000186.1:0-217 GCA_020435515.1 Winogradskyella sp.
CAGCAAACGGAACGGTTATAGAGTCTACAAGGAGAGGAGGCAATGGTAAGTATGTTAAAATTAGGCACAACGCTACCTACTCAACACAATATCTACATATGAAAGCCCAAAATGTTAAAAAAGGGCAATATGTTAAGCAAGGAGATATTATCGGCTGGGTTGGAATGACAGGCAATACTGGTGGTCCTCATGTTTGCTACCGTTTTTGGAAAAATGG
>JAGQZO010000186.1:234-5930 GCA_020435515.1 Winogradskyella sp.
AAACAAGTAGATCCATTTAAAGAAAAATTACCAGAAGCAGAACCCATTTCAGATAATTTAAAGACTAGTTATTTAGAATACATCAAACCTATAAGACAAAGATTAGATGACATATTCTTTTTAGAAACCGAATCTGAAGGAACTGAAAATACTATAACTGAGGATAATACAACAGATATACAATAATGGCACTTAAATCTACAAACCCAACCACAACAACATCTTGGAAAAAATTACAAGCCCATTTTGAAACTATTAAATCCACACATCTAAAGGAACTTTTTGAATCTAATCCTAAAAGAGATGAAGAGCTAACTATAAAGTGGGACGATTTTTATGTAGATTTTTCAAAAAATAGAATTACCAAAGAAACTCTTGAGGCTTTAATAGAGTTAGCTAATGAGGTAGATTTAAAAGATGCTATTTCAAAATATTTTGAAGGCGATATTATAAATGCAACTGAAGGAAGAGCAGTGCTGCATACAGCATTAAGGGCTCAACAAAATGCTCAGGTCTATGTAGATGGAGTAAATGTGATTCCAGAAGTTTATGAAGTAAAACAAAAGATCAAAGAATTTACCGAATCGGTTGTGAATGGTAACCATAATGGATATACAGGAAAGGTCATAACAGATATTGTAAACATAGGTATTGGTGGTTCAGACCTTGGTCCTGCTATGGTAGTAGATTCGCTCCAATTTTACAAAAATCATCTTAACACACATTTTGTAAGTAATATAGATGGTGATCATTACAGAGAGGTTATTAAGAGCTTAAACCCTGAAACCACCCTCTTTATAATCGTTTCAAAAACATTTACCACACAAGAAACCTTATCTAATGCCAACTCAATTAAAGATTGGTTTTTAAAATCTCTGCCTGAAGAAGCAATATCTAAACATTTTGTTGCGGTATCCACAAATATCGAAAGTGTAAAAGCTTTTGGGATAGATGAGAATAATATATTCCCAATGAGAGATTGGGTAGGTGGACGTTTTTCGCTATGGAGCGCAGTAGGTTTATCTATTAGTTTATCAATTGGATACGATAATTTTGAAAGCTTACTACTTGGAGCTCATAAAATGGATGAGCATTTTAAAACATCCAATTTTAATAATAACATACCTGTATTATCAGCACTATTGACGGTTTGGTATAACAATTTTTTTAATGCCGAAAGTGAAGCCATTATACCTTACACCCAATACCTTAACCTATTTGCAACCTATTTGCAGCAAGGTATTATGGAAAGTAACGGAAAATATGTTGACAGGTCTGGACGTATCGTAGATTATCAAACAGGTACTATTATTTGGGGTGAACCAGGAACAAACTCTCAACACGCCTTTTTTCAATTAATACATCAGGGCACAAAACTGATACCAGCAGATTTTATTGGTTTTGTTGAATCATTATATGGTAACAAAGACCATCATGATAAGTTAATGTCTAATTACTTTGCCCAGACCGAAGCCTTAATGAATGGAAAAACTGAAGCAGAAGTATTAGCAGAATTCAAAGGTTCAAACCTATCTGGGGAAGAAAAACAAAAACTATTACCGTTTAAAATCTTTGAAGGTAATAAACCGACAACATCCATATTAATTCAAAAATTAACACCAGAAAGTCTTGGAAAACTAATAGCCATGTATGAACATAAAATATTTGTTCAGGGTGTTATCTGGAATATTTACAGCTATGACCAATTTGGTGTTGAGTTAGGCAAACAATTGGCAAAAACTATTCTAAAAGAGCTATCTGATGATGCTAATTCTGAGCACCATGATGGTTCTACACAAAATCTAGTTAACTTCTATAAGAAAAACAGAAAATAATTGTTAAAAAAATTACAATAAATTAATTATGCATGCATACAAATTGCGAAAAGTATAATTAAATTGGTACTGTTAAAATTCTTAACATTTAGGTAATATTATAATCATAGTTAGTTGTAATTTTGCCGCGAATAATGAAACCAATTAACTTAAATTTTATATGAAAAAATTTAACCAATTTTTACTCGCAGCTGTAATGATGCTTTTCACTACAGTAGCGTTTTCTCAAGCAACTATTACTGGTAAAGTGGTAGATGGCGAGACGAGTTCACCATTACCTGGTGCTAATGTTTTAGTAAAAGGTACAACAAATGGTGCAACTACCGATTTTGATGGCAATTTTACGCTTACTGCTCAATCTAACTCCGGTGAGATTGTAATTTCTTATGTAGGTTTTGCCGCTAAGGTAGTTAAGTTTAGTGGTGACACTAATGTGGGTGCTGTAAACTTGTATCCAGACAACACTTTAGATGAAGTCGTTGTTGTTGGTACTGGTATCATCGATTTAGCAGAGGATAGAGAGACGCCTGTTGCTGTATCTACAATTAGAGGAAAGGAAATCCAATTAAAGGCGGCTGGTAACGTTGAGTTTGGTGAAGCTATGAAAAATACACCTTCTGTGTATGTTTCTAACCAAGCAGGTGGTTTTGGGGATTCACAAATCTTTTTACGTGGATTTGACCAAACAAATACTGCTTACCTTTTAAATGGTCAACCAATAAACGGTATGGAAGATGGTAATATGTACTGGTCTAATTGGTCTGGTATGTCTGATGTTGCTAATGCCGTTCAGATTCAAAGAGGCCTAGGATCTTCTAAATTGGCTATATCATCTGTTGGTGGTACTGTAAACATTGTATCTAAAACTACAGATAAAAGAAAAGGTGGTTTTGTGAGATTTTTGGGGGGTAACGATAGTTATGTAAAATCTACAGTATCATATGATTCAGGCATCAATGATAAAGGATGGGCGTTTTCTGTCTTACTAGATCATTGGCAAGCACACAGAAAATATTCAATAGGTACAGCAGGTCAAGGACAAAACTATTTGTTTTCTGTAGGATACAAGCCAAATGATAAGCACGCTTTCAACTTTTTGTTAACAGGTGCACCACAATGGCATGATCAAAACTTCTCTGAAGATTTAGAATTTTATCAAACCTATGGTGAGAAAGCTAATGATAACTCAGGATTTTTAGACGGGGAGCGTTTTACTGAAAGACGTAACTACTACCACAAACCAGTTATGAACTTAAACTGGGATTTTAATATCAATGATAAGTTAGATTTATCAACAGTATTATATGCTTCTTGGGGTCGTGGAGGTGGAACAGGTAATGTTGGGAACGGCCGTATTAGAAACCAAGATATTGGTATTACAGGTTTAAATGAAAGAGAAATTAACTTTGATGCAATTGTTGATAATAATATTGCTACAGCAACCACAATCAATGGTGGACTTTTCGGAACTTTCGGTGACTCATATTTAAGGAGATCTTCTGTTAATAACCACAACTGGTATGGCTTACTTTCTAACTTAAGCTATGAAGCTAACGAAAATTGGTCAATGAATTTTGGTATTGATGCTAGAACCTACAACGGTATTCACTTTAGACAATTAGAAAACACATTAGGTTTGGATGGTTACAATGATAACTTTAGAACGGATCGTCCTAGTGATTATGTAATAACTGAAACTTTTGAAGCAAATCCATGGTCTGCATTATTTGATTTTGCTGATGATGATCAGAGATACGATTACAACTATGAGGAAGTTATCCAATATTTAGGATCTTTTGGACAAGTAGAGTATAGCAGTGATTCATTCTCTGCATTTTTCCAAGGAGCTTTATCTACACAGTCCTACCAGAGAGAAGGTTTCTTTACTGGTAGAGGTAATGGTTTAGGTAAATCTGAGAAAGTAAGTAAAACAGGTTACAATGTAAAAGGGGGTGCTGCATACAAATTCAATGACCAACACTCAGTATTTGCTAACGCAGGTTTTTACTCTCGTCAACCTTATTTAGATAATATTTTTGCTGATATAAGATATGACAATAGATTAGCCGAACCAGAAGTAGATAATGAGGAAATTATCGGTTTTGAAGGTGGTTACCGTTTCCAAAACGATGTTTTAAGAATCAACGTAGATGTTTATAGCACAGAATGGGGTAATAGATTCCTTGCGATTAATGGACCTGTTCAACCTGGTGCAGACGGGATTGTTGATGGTGAGAATGGTCAAAGTTCTAGTGATGATGAACTAAGTACATACCGACTAACTGATGTGACCCAACGCCATAATGGTATTGAATTGGATGTACAATACCGACCTATTGGTTCTGTTTGGACTTTTAAAGCTTATGGTTCTATTGGTAATTGGAAGTATGACGGCGAAACTCCTTATACACTTCAAAATGATGATACAGGTGACTTTATTGAGACAAATGGAAGCGCTGATTTAACGGATGTTAAGATTGGTAATGCACCTCAAACATCGTTTGGTTTTGGTTTAAATCTTAATGTTACGGATGCCTTATCTTTAGATATGGACTATAATATATTCTCAGATTTATACGAATTTGTTGACCCTGCTGATGTTGCTGAAGCTGCATTAAATGGTGATAAATATGAATCTGTTAGACTTCCTGCTTACACTTTAGCAGATGCAGGTTTAACATATAGATTCTCTTTAGGTGATAATCCATTGACATTTAGAGCTAACGTTTATAACTTATTTAACGAAGCTTATATTAACCAAAGAGATGCATTTGGATACTATTTAGGTATAGGTAGAACATTTAATGCAAGTTTGCGTTATAATTTCTAAGTCATTGATTTTATAATAAAAAAGCAGCCAATCGGCTGCTTTTTTATTATAAATAACGTTAACTTAATTTTTGTCCCATCTAATAGATTCCATTAATCGTTTGATATCTTTTTTAAGATATTCTGATGCTGGATAAATAGAATCGTAATTGGGTTTTGCATAGAAGTACAAAGAGCCGCTAAGAAAATGTTTTGTACTATCGGTAACATAAAATTGGGATTGAGAGGCAGCATCACCTCCTACTTCATATAACATTCCATAAACTTTCTCTTTAGGATTTTCAAAAGGCTCATAGGTTATCTCGTCAGCTTTCATAGTATGCTTTTGTGTAAGATTCTGAGCATCTCGTAGAAGACTATCTAAATTAACATCTGTTACCTTTTTATAGCTTAGGTAGATAGTTGCTTTTAATGATGGGTATTTTACATCTAAGCCTTTTACATTTCCAGAAGATTTTATCCTAGAAGTAGACGCCAACACTGAATTTTTATCAAAGGTAAACGGTAAGGATGAAGTTACCTTTTTATATTCAGCTACTGGATATTCTAAACGTAAGTAACCTTTAGGTTTGGGTAATGGGTCGTTACCACAACCCAACATAAAAAGACTTATTATTGGTAATACTATACGTTTCATTTATTGGTCTTAAGTAAGGTAAGCTTAATTTGTTTTATACGTTTACGCTCTAAGGCTTCAATAGTAAAAACGAAATTTTTAAAATTTATTTTACTTCCAATCCTTGGGAAGCCACCGGATATTTCTAAAACAAAACCAGCTAAAGTCTCTGCTTCTCCTTTTCGGTTTTCAAAATCTTCCGCTTCATTATCTTCCAAATCAATGATTTTATACACATCTTTAAGAGGTGTTTTGCCTTCAAAACTATAATTGTTGTCGTCTAGCTTTTTGTAAACTAGGTCTTCATCATCGTATTCATCACTAATATCACCAACAATTTCTTCAATAATATCTTCTAAAGATACCAAACCAGAAGTGCCGCCATATTCATCTACAACTACTGCTAAATGCACTTT
>JAGQZO010000186.1:6070-8209 GCA_020435515.1 Winogradskyella sp.
ACACCTTTAACATCATCAATACTTTCTTTATATACAGGAATCCTAGAATAGCCATTTTCAACAATCTCTTCTATTATAGTTTCAAAAGGAGTGTCAATATTTAAGGCAAACAAATCCATACGAGGTCGCATAACTTGTTTGGTGTCGGTATTTCCAAAAGATACTATGCCTTGTAATAGCTTTTGCTCTTCTTGTGTTGTGTCTTCATTGTTAGTGAGCTCTAAAGCTTGGGAAAGTTGGTCCACGCTAAGATTAGATCGCTGTTTTCCAAATCTTTCCTGAATTTTAAGCGTTGTATAACGCATAGGAAGACTTACAGGCGAAAAAATAACATCCAAAACCTTTAACGGCCTTGCCATAAAGGAAGAAAACTTAACACTATTTCTGCTTGCATATATCTTCGGAATAATTTCGCCAAATAATAAAATAAGAAAAGTGGCAGAGACAACTTCTAGTAAAAACCTAACGATATGGCTAGTAATACCTTTAAAAAGTGTTTCTCCGATATAAGCAAAGAGCAATACAATAGCAATATTTATAAAATTATTAGCTACAAGAATGGTAGCAAGTAATTTTTTTGGTCGTTCTAGCAATGATGCAATAATCTGCATTGCAGAAGAGTTTTCTTCGATACCTTTATCAATATTAGCTTTTGTTAATGAAAATAGTGCAACTTCTGCTCCCGAAATAAGAGCAGAACATACTAATAGTATAAATAGTAGAATTATACTAGTTATAAATGATGTATTGGTAACTAATAAATTTGAAAGTAAAACCGAGGGTTCTGGGTCCAAAATAAAATTGATTTAATTAAAATGGTAAATCGTCATCCTCTTCTGGTGCGATGCTATTTTGAGCAGGTTGCTGAGGTTGTGATGATTGTTGAACATCAGGTAATTGCCCTTGTTGCTGTTCATTTTTATTTGTTAAAAAGGTAAAATCGGTACATTGTATCTCGGTTGAGTAACGTTCCATGCCTTTTTCATCAGTCCATTTTCTGGTTTTAATACGTCCTTCAATATATACTTTGTCTCCCTTAGTAAGGTATTTTTCGCAAATTTCAGCAGCCTTGTTTCTTACCACAATGTTGTGCCACTCGGTATTTGTTACGCGTTCGTTAGTGGTTTTGTTAGTATAAGTTTCGTTAGTGGCCAAAGGAAAACGACCAACACAATTTTTGTCATCGAAATAATGCATTTTTACCTCATCACCTAAATGCCCAATAAGCATTACTTTGTTCAACGTTCCTGACATATTAATATGGTTTTAGTATACAAAGTTACTTAATTTGTAATCGCATACTTAAAATTAAGAAAAAAATGTGATTCTTAAACGCCTTCGAAATTAAATGACTCAATAAAATCTCCTATTAATACAGGTACTGGGTACGTTTTAATGTCTTTGATTGAAATAGTGTTATTCGATAGATTGTCTGTTTCAATAATCCAGAATTTAGTATGAAGATGTTGATGTGATAACTTATGGATTTTATCCTCAGCATTGTACAAATAATAATCAAATACAATATCACTCAGAACAGAATTTTCTAAATTGAGCAAATGGAACTCTTCCGAAGACAAACTTTTGTTTGATTCAATTAATGGAAACTGATAAAGATTTTGCCAAATACCTTTTGAGGTTCTTTTTTCAAGAATAGTATTATTGTTATTATCAATACATACCAGAAAGTTGAAAAATTTAGTTTTAATCTTGGTTTTCTTCAGTTTTACAGGTAGTACATCAATTAAATTTTTTTGAAGTGCAACACAGCTTTCATTTAAAGGGCAAACTATACAATAAGGATTTTTGGGTTTACACTGTGTAGCACCAAATTCCATAATAGCTTGATTGAATAAAGCCGGTTGTTCCCTATCGATAAGTGATGAAGCCAGTTTTTTAAACTCCTTGATGCCGTCAGTAGAATTTATGGGAGTTTCAATACCAAAATAGCGCGACAAAACTCTGTAGACATTTCCGTCTACTACTGCAGCAACTTCATTAAATGCTATCGAGGCTATAGCACTTGCTGTATAGTCGCCAACACCTTTAAGCTTTAATAAATCTTTATAATTATTTGGGAATTTACCATTTAAATCAAAAGCTATGTGCTTTGAAGTGGCATGAAGGTTTCTTGCTCTA
>JAGQZO010000187.1:0-404 GCA_020435515.1 Winogradskyella sp.
GATAGCCTTGCGAGGACGACTTTTCGCCTAAACCAAAATCTTCAAATTCTTCTTGTTTGTGTTTTGCCATAAGGCTCTAAATTAAGAAAAAAAGGATGAAGTTTTTTGTTGATTTTAAGGTGCTTTTTGAGGCCGAATTCGTCTAACTTTTCAGGATATGGACTTTTTTAATTGTCTATATCAAACGTTAGACGAAGTTAGCTAAAAATTTTCACAAATTCAACCTAAGCCTCTTCATTAAAAAACACTTTATAGTAGTGCATTTTTTTATCCTCATCGTAACCGCGTTCTAGATATTCGGCAGAGGCATCTGGTGCATCCACATCGAGCTTTATCTGTATGTTGGTATCTAGTTTTATTTCGGTTTTAATCTTTTGTTTTTGCTTTTTTAGGGCAAGTTCAGA
>JAGQZO010000187.1:457-10726 GCA_020435515.1 Winogradskyella sp.
TAGTCTTCAAAAAGCTGTATTTGGTCTTCTTCGTCAAAGACTTTTTCTTTAAAATTTTCAATATTTACAATTTCATTTTCTTTAAAGAAATCAACTGTTTTAGCGAGGAAGTTACTCTGTTCTTGTCCACCAAAATTAGGCTGTAAAACTTCTTTAGAAAACTCTCTGCAAAGCTCAATATAGTTTTTGGTGTGTTGGTTGCTGTCGTCTGGGTATTTTATGTTTAGGAAGCTTTTAATCCAGTATTGGGTATCGTAGGTATTGTTGTCTACACTAAACACTATTTTACCTTCCATATCTGAGGTGTTTAGAATCAAACAACCTTTATCTACCTTTTTGGCTTGTATGCCTTTTTGCACCAAAATGTCGTAGTTTCCAGACTCTAAATAGGTCTGAAAAAACTCGGTTTTGTTTTCAATTTTAAAAATGCCGATGGCATCTACAAAAAAGTCTTCGTACTGTATGTTTTCAAAATGGCAAACCAGCACATCTCCTGTTTTTATTTGAGCAGAATTACTTTGCTCGTACAAATGTGTGACGATATGTTTTGAGACGGCTACAAAATCGGCTTCCTCATTAAAAAGTTGGTCAGAATAAGTGTTAATTTCATTGAGACCAACATCACTATGATGATGAAAACGGTAACTCTCGGCGACACTTACAAATGGTTTTAAAAGGTAAGGTAGCATAAGGTTGTATGTGGGTTCGTCAAAATGTACGGCAGCGTCCGAAAACGCGTTTTTGGTATCATTAAATTTGTTGCCAACCTTATGAATAATACAGTGTTTTATGGATGCTTTTTGTCGTTTTATCATCAGTGAATAAATAAGAAAAATAAGTGTTTGCAATACTACAAAAGGTATGGCTTAAAACTAAAGAAAACGCCAAAATAAATTTGGCGTTTTCAAGACTCAGGGACTTCGAGATTTGGTTATCGTTATATTTTCACAAACTCTACGCGTCTATTTTGTGCTTTACCATCTGCAGTACCATTATCTGCTACAGGTTCTGTCTCACCTTTGCCATCTGTTGTTAAGCGATCGGCAGAAATGTTATAAATGTTTACCAAAGCAGTTTTTACAGCTTCGGCTCTGTCTTTTGAGAGCTTTAAATTAGAGTCGTCAGAACCATCAGAATCTGTGTGCCCAACGATGTTGAGCTTAATACTGCTATCTTGCATTAACACTTGCGAAATTTGCCTTACTATACCAAGCGATTGAGGTTGAATGTTTGCAGAACCTGAATCAAATAAAATACCATTTGTAGAAATTTTACCTTCAGACATTAACTTGCGTCTTAAGTCAACACCACCTTCGGCAACTTTAATGTTTTTTATAAAAACGCGCTCTTCACCATCTTTTAATCCATACACATGAAATTTGAGGTAATTAAGCACATTAAGTTCTTCAATAAACCTTGGGATATCCACATATTTAACCTCATTAACCCATAGTCTATAACGTTGTTTTGTTACTGAGATGGCAATATGTGGTTGGTTTTGTACTTCGTCTCTAATATCGGCTGAAAGCCCAGCATTAATCATTCCACCTTTTCCATTAAAATAGTTATAGGTGTCAATATCAAAAGGAGCATATTGTCCAAAAGGAATTGATACAGATACATGATTTGTCCTCCCATTTGTAAACGTATTGCTATCGCTTAAAATAACGTGTAATCTTGCTCCAGAGGAAGTTTGGTTACTTAATCCAGAGGTTAGTATATCAAACTCAATAGTATAGTCTTCAGGGAGTTGGCTAAGATCTGGTATGGCGTATAGCCTGTAACCTGCTTTTAGCTCAAACCAATTGCCTTCAACTTTGTTGAATTTTACGATATTGCCAGAGCCGTTTGTGTTCCATTTACTTGGAAGGTCACCAATAAAATCATTTGAAAAATCATCAAAAAAGAGAAGCTTATCTCCAGGAACAAAATCGTATTTGCTGTACACTTCTAATCCATCAGAAACGTTTGAAGGTGCTTCTTCAATTTCCTCTTCATCGTCATTGTCCGAATTACTGGTGGTCTCATTATCTGATTCTTCATTGGATTTTGTGCTGTCATCCTCATTCTCAGGCTCACGTTCTCTTTGGCCTAGTAATAGCTCTTTGGCAGTTTTAATACTATACGATAATGCTTTTTTAGCACGATTCATTTGCAGCGTAGCTTTGCCTTGTTTTAAAACACCAACACCATCTAAATCGTTTATAATATCTGGCGCACTATCGCTTAGTGCTGTCATTTCTTCAAGAGCTTCTTCAAGTACATCTAGATCTTCATCCTCCAATGATTTTCCAGAGGCTGCATAGCCATCATATTTATAGACTTTGTCATATAAATCAAAAGATTCTTGAACAAAATTATCTACACTAGTTACGCCAACTCTATTAGTTGGGCGTTTTAGTTTTTTTGTTTGAGCATCAAGTGTAGGTACAGTAAAGAGGAGGATGCAAAAGGCGAGGGAAATTTTCGTGAAATTCATTTTAAGTAATTGATTAATAGCGGTCTAAAAATAAGAATAACTATTGAGACTTAAAAATGAAAACTAAGAATGGTTAATAAGTTAATGCATTTTGTAAACAACTATGGTCTTATCATCTGCTTGGGTGATAAGCTCTAAACCTTCATTTTTATCCAATTTCTGTAACTCTGCAGTTGAAGTACCAAAAACTGGAAAGTTTGGAATTGATTTTGCTTGACTGTCAAATAAATAGACTTTTTTAGACTGTAAATCTGTTGTAGTAATGTAGATTTTATCGTTAAGATAGTGAATTTTTGGAGCTGTGTACATTCCGTAATCAAGATCCACTCTTCGCGAATTTATAAAGAGTTTATTTTCAAACATTGAAACCAACGTTCTGCTTGTGGTTGCAATGTTATGCTTATCTGTTAAGTTAAGATCTTTTTCGCTTATTTTACCTTTGGTGTCTACTTGTACAAGTTGACCAAGCGTATTGGATGTAGTAAATTTATTTTGATACAGATAAATTTCATTACCCGAAAAACGAATTTTGTCTTTAATGTCAATTCTTACATCTCCTTGACGGTTTAAAATCTTTAGATTGTCCTCTGTGGCAAAAACAATGTAATCTTTGCTTCCGATTCTAAAATGTTTTGGCTGGGAAGTAATGTTTTGGTTGTTGTTTTTGTATGTGAAACCATTTACAGTTTTACCCTTAGCATCGTACATCAAAAGGTTTTTACCTTGTGTAACGAGAAGCCTATAATTCCTGTTATTGTCATAATCGAAAACGGACAGCGGCTGTGTAATTTCATCATTAAATTTATGGGGAAAAGGAGACACATCATTGCCGTTTCGATCAAGGACATAGAGTCGGTTTGGAGTTGTAAATGCCAACTGCAATCTTCCGTTTTTATACATATCTATTTGCTCTATTTTTCCTAGTATTTTTCCTTGAAGTTGTTTTTTCCAAAGTATGTTGCCAGAATTAGAGATAAGGTATAAGACATTGTTTATGTCTTGTACGGCAATGTCATGTGTGTTATTAATGTGGTTTTCTACAGTTTGAGGAGGTGAAACTATTTGAGCATCCAAAACTGTTGTAAAAGTTTCAGTTACCGAATTTGAAACTCCTCTCTTTTTGAATTTTTCTATGATACCGTTAACATGTGCATAGTTGTCTTCATAAATATATTGCACTACATTGGCATGATAGTTTTGTGCTTCGGTATTTAAATGCCCAGATAGACCTTGATTATTTTTATAAATAAATAGTGATGAGTCATTGCTTAAATTTTGGCTTATGTTTTTAAAAGCCTCAGAATTTGCGATAGTATTATTGTTTAAAGCATCTGAAAGGGTTGATTTTATTGTTTCAATAGCGTTTGAAAAAATGATAAAATCTTCATGTTTTGAGAAATAATTAGCTTCTTCGTAACTAATAATCGGTTGTAATCTCGATTTAAAAAATTCAGTATTTCCAAATTCATAAATATCGATATCTCTGAAGGTTTCAGAAATTGACTTTTCTTCAATGGTTTCAACAACAAGGTTAGCATCCAAAGAGTGGAGGATAAGGATATTATCAGCCAGAGCAATTTCATTTGTAAAATTTAAAAATGTCCGCGTACTGTCTAGTGTCTGAGAGTTAAATATAGTTAAGTTTTTTTTGAAAATGGAGTAATCATCATAGGATAAGCTTAGAAGGGATTTGGTGCTGGCTGGTGCTATATCTAAACTGTTTGTTTTTTGAGGCCTGGTGTTTTTGAAACAATCTATTGCTTGTGTAATAGAATCGGTAGAGTTTATAATGCCTCTATATTGTAAATCTTTGTCTGAAAAATTCAAATCAAGTAGAGAATAATTATTGCTCAGATTTTTAATTGTATCAGAAAATAAAAGCTTTGAGTAATTTGATGTTTTTGTTTTAAATATTACTGAAGCTATTGATTTATTTTCAGCGGTTTCTATCAATTCGGTAAGTTTATCGTTTTCTTCATTCTTTTTTAAATTTTTTATGATGTCCAAATTGTTTGAAGCTGCAAACACATTATTTAAAGTTTTATGGTAAAGTACCGTAGAGTCAATTTGGGTTTTTATAATTTCCGATTCTAAAAGTTTTTCAGAAATATGATTTGGTATAGAGTCTATAACAAAGAGGGTAGAATCGTTTTTGGTTAAAATGAGGTAATCTGTATTCGATGGATTAAAAAAAGCAAGGTAAACTTTATTGGTAGTTTTTATGTTTTTAAGAACTGGTGATGTTTCTTTTAACTCCTTATTATACACATCAGATAAAATATCATGAGTTGCTATACTTTGCGTAAAATCATTTAACTCATTAATACAAATAACAACTTCGGTTTCAGGAGGAAGAAATTTATATGGTGAATTTGAAGTGTTGTAGTCTTTTTGGCAAGACATTAAAAAGGTAAATAGAACCAATAAAAATCCAAATTTCTTCATATTGTATTATAGATATGTACAAATATAAAAAGTTATAAATCTAAACGGTATTGCTCTGGCAATAATCTAAATGATTTTCTGTGATATTTGGTTACACCATATTTTTCTATGGCAGCTCTATGCTCTTTGGTTGGGTAGCCCTTGTTCTTTTTCCAATTGTACACAGGGAATTCTTCATGGATTTTTTCCATGTAGAGATCTCTGTAGGTTTTTGCCAAGATTGATGCGGCAGCTATACTTAGATATTTACAATCCCCTTTAATAATGGTTTGATATGGAATAGATTCATAGGGTTTGAACTTATTACCATCTACAATAATATAATTTGGGGTTATACTAAGCTGTGATATAGAGCCATGCATTGCTTTTATTGATGCGTTTAGTATGTTAATTGAGTCTATTTCATTTTCAAATATGTGTTGTACACCAAAAGATAAGGACTGTTCTTCTATTATTGGTTTTAAAAACATCCTTTTCTTTTCCGAAAGTTGTTTAGAGTCATTTAATATGGTGTTATCAAATTTTGAAGGTAGTATTACAGCAGCAGCTGTAACAGGCCCAGCTAAACAGCCTCTACCTGCTTCATCTGTGCCACATTCAAAATCGAAATTAGAGCATCGAATTTTTAAAGTCAAAATGTTAAAATTTGAACAAAGTTAAAATTTTAACGCAACCCTTCTACAGTTTTGGTATCTATGTAATGAGTTAAGTGTCAAAAACACTAATTAAATTGTAATTAAGTTTTGTTGATGAAAACGCAGAAGCATTAACATTTTTTTGGCAAAAACGCTTGTTTATTTAATATTTAATTAAGATGTTTGCAACTAGACTAACTCAAATAATTGTTTTATGAAATTAAAGTTAACATGGTTATTAACGCTTTTCATGGCGTTCGTGATGCAATTTTCTTTTGCACAAGAGAAAACAGTCACAGGTACAGTTACAACAGAATCGGATGGTTTACCTCTTCCAGGGGCAAGTGTAATTGTAAAGGGTACTGCTAAAGGTGCTCAAACAGATTTTGATGGAAAGTATTCCATCAAAGTAAATTCAGGTGATGTATTAGTTATATCTTACGTGGGTATGGAGCCTGTTGAAAAGACAGTAGGTGCTTCCAATGTATATGACGTTGTTTTGAAAGAGGGTAATACTCTTGATGAAGTAGTTGTTACAGGATATACCACATCTTCTAAGACTACGTCTAAAGTAGCTCAGGTACGTGTTAGTGCTGAAACTATTGAAAATAGACCTAATGCTAGTTTTGTTCAGACGTTATCTGGACAGGTTGCGGGTCTTAACATTACAACAAGCTCAGGACAGCCTGGAGGGAATTCACTAGTGCAATTACGTGGTGTTTCCTCTATTAACGGTAACACAGAGCCCTTGTTTATAATAGATGGTGCGCCAGTAGATGAGGATAATTTTAGATCCTTAAACCCGCAAGATATTGCTTCAATAGATGTTCTTAAAGATGCAGGTGCAACTGCTATTTATGGAAATAGAGGTGCAAATGGGGTTATCGTTATTAAAACTAGAACAGGTAATTTTGAACAAGGCCTTAAAGTAGCTTATAATGGATTTGTGTCATTTAGTACTTTGCAAGAAAACGATTACAATGCAATGAATTCTCAGCAATTGTTGAGATATGAGAGAGATAGAGGAGCTGGTGCTGGTGGTGGTGTTTCTAATACGTTATTTGCATCTGGCCAGGGTAGACCACCGCTTACAGATGCTGAAATAGATGCAGCTCCTAACTTTAACTGGACAGACTTCTTCTTCCGTACAGGTGTAAGTCAAAACCACACGCTTTCATTGTCAAGCGGTAGCTCTAATGCTACACAGTTTACGTCATTTGGTTTTAGTGATACTCAGGGTATATTAAAGGGTAGTGACCTTAAGCGTTTCAACCTAAGAACTAATGTTACTGGTAAGAGTTCTGACGAAAAGTTTAACTATGGAGTTAACTTAACTGTTAACTATTCTAAATCTAACGAGCCAAATGAAATAGGTGGATCGGCTATCAACAGAAATTATGTTTTAGGTGCATTTGTTTCAGTGCCATATATAACACCAGATATGTATACCAATGGTCAAGATTTAGTTAATTTTGGTACACCTTTCGCTCATACGCCACTTTTCTTATTAGATAGATTAAGAACCTACACTAGGTTTGAAGAGGAAGTTAAGATGGTAGGTAGTGCTAATTTTAATTATAAGCTTACAGATTGGTTATCAGCAAACGTTGTAATGTCTGCTGATTATCAAAGCGAGCAGTTAACAAGAGCGGAAGGTCCAGAGTCTTTTAATGCATTATTGTTTGGAGGTGCTGAAAACCCAACATCTGGTTTCCAACAACAGTTTAGTACACGTGCGTTTTCGTACAACCAAGTTACATCTCTTAATGCAAGTAAGGCATTTGGTAAGCACACTGTAGATTTAGGTCTTTATACTGAGTACTTTAAAGCGCATTTCAGACAATTCGGATACTTTGCTAATGGATTAAATCCTGCAACTTTTTATCCTGGAGATGGCAATGGTTTAGTACAACAAGCAGGTGGTTTATTTAATGATGAAGCAAGCGCAGAAATTCTAAATGCTGGTTTATTCTCGTATTTTGGATCAGCTGACTATGATTACGACAAGCGTTATGGTCTTGGTGCTACTGTAAGACGAGATGCATCATATAGGTTTGCAGGCTCAAACAGATGGGCAACTTTCTGGTCAGTCTCTGCTCGTTGGAATATATCAAACGAAGCTTTTATGGCAGACAGTGTTATAAATAACCTTAAATTAAGAGCTTCTTATGGTACTGCGGGTAACCAAGATATTGTTGGTTTAGGACTTTTTGGTGGTCCAGATTTAACAGAGGATTTCTTTACAACAACTGGTGGTTATGGCAATGCACCATCATTAGCATTATCTCAGTTCGGTAACAGAGATCTAAGATGGGAAACTGTAACACAATTGAATATAGGTCTGGATTTTGGTGTATGGAACAACAGATTAAGAGGTTCTTTTGATGTTTATGAAAGAGAAACTTCAGACTTGTTCCAAGAAACACCACTATCAGCTGTTACTGGTGTAATTGAACAAGATGCTAATACTGGTTTACTTTATAACAGAGGTTTTGATGCTCAGTTAGATTATGATGTGTTTAACAAAGGAGATTTTAAATTGACTTTAGGTGTTGTTGCCAATTACAATAAAACTGAGTTACAAGAAGTTCCTAATCCAGAAGGAGAAATCATTGGTTTAGGTAGAAACGGTGGTATTTTTGGTGAATATTTTACACTTAGGTATGCAGGTGTTAATCCAGCAAATGGTAACTTGTTATATTACACAGCTGATGGCGATTTAACAGAAAATCCTGATTTAGGTAACGATCGTGTATGGATTGGTAAGAGCATTGTTCCAGATTGGAATGGTAGTTTTAACTTAAACGTAGATTACAAAGGGTTCTTCTTAACTACACAATGGAACTACGTTTTTGGTGTGGATAGATTTGATAATGACTATGCCGATTTAATTGATCCAACATCTGTTGGTCAGTTTAATTACTCAACAGATATCTTAAGAGCTTGGTCTCAACCGGGAGATGTTACCGATATTCCTCGTTTCAATGCATCTAACCTTAATTCATTCCCAGATTCAGACAGATTCTTAAGAAGTGCTGATTTTGTAAGACTTAGATTTGCAAGCATTGGTTATAACTTTCCTGCAAAAACTTTAGAGGGTACTGGCTTTACAGCTGCAAGACTATTCTTTAATGGTGAAAATATTATAACATTTACTGAGTGGAGAGGATATGATCCAGAAACTAGAAGTAATGGTTCTAGAGAGTATCCGACGCCAAGAACATTCTCTGTGGGTGTGGAATTAGGTTTTTAATTTAAAAAAAAGTAAGTATGAAAAAAATGAAAAAAATATTTGGTCTAATGCTCGTAGTTGTACTTGCGAGCTGTAATGACGCAATAGACATTAGACAACCTGGTCGTTTGGATGCTGCTAATGCCTTTCAAAGTGTAGAGGACTTAAATAGTGGTCTTCTAGCAGTATATAATCAATGGGACTTAACACCAGAGATTTCGTTATCTGCAAATTTCACAGATGAAATAGCTATAGGTTTTGATAGTGGTGGTCAAGGATTTGCTTTATATGATTTTGTAATTAATGCTGGTAGTGCTGCTGCTTTTGATTTCTGGGTAAGAAATTATAGAGTGAACAACAGAGCTACTATCCTTATAGAAGCTGCATCTAATGTTGAGCCGAGTGATAGTGAACTAGCTGATTATAATGATATTCTAGCTCAAGCACATTTTATAAGAGCTTATGCTAATTTTGAATTGTTGTTATATTTCAGTCCTAATCCTAGAGATGATTCATCTTTAGCTGCGCCAGTTATCGATTTTGTGGCACCGTTACAAATACAGCCAAGAAGGGATACAACAGGTGAATTATTTGATTACATTAATTCTGACATAACAACTGCTTTATCTTTAAGCAGTACACAATCAGATCCTACATTTGTTTCAATTGATGCAATCAATGCATTACGTGCTAGGATAGCTTTGACAAGAGGGAATTTTGCACAAGCTGAAACTTTAGCTACTCAATTATTAAATAGTTATGGTTTAGCTAATAGAACACAGTATGCAAATATGTTTTTTGACGCAGATAATACTGAGATAATTTTAAAATTAGAGAGAGTATTAAATGACGATTATGATGGTCAGGTTAATACAGGTTCAGTAAACACCGGTGGTGGATGGGCAGGTTCTGTATTTGCTTTTGTAAATGCTACTTTAGCAGGATCGCCTTACTTTGAAATGGATAGAAGTGTATTTGATTTATTAGATCCTGCGGACATTAGATATAACGTAAATGTTTCGCCAACCTCTATTATCAGTCCAGACTATGTAAATGATCCAGATCCTATTACTAATGACATTTTAGTTATACAGAAATATCCAGGATCTTCAGGAAGACCATTAATGAATGATTTAAAAGTATTTAGATCTTCAGAAATGTTATTAATAGCTGCAGAAGCTAAAGTTGCTGGACCTTCTCAAGATTTGGCAGGTGCTGCTCAGTTACTCAAACAACTTAGAGATGCTAGATTTGGTAGTGCGCAACCATTAGATAGTTTTAATTCTGCACAAGAAGCTTTTCAAGCTATTTTACAAGAACGTAAGATTGAGCTAGTATACGAAGGGCATAGGTATAAAGATCTTAAGCGTCTTGGTGTAGCTGCTGGTGTCGGTATTAGCAGAGATCCTATTGCTTGTACTCTTCAGAGTGGTGCATGTGAATTACCAGCTAGTGATTTCAGATTTACTTTACCTATA
>JAGQZO010000188.1 GCA_020435515.1 Winogradskyella sp.
CGAATCATTGGGCTACCTCCTCCCATTTGGCTTTTTTGTATAAATACATTTCCTGTATTATCCAAAAGATCTGCACTTGTCTGCGGATTGGCCAAGGCTATTTCTTTAGCATTTAATGCTACTATAGACTGTGGAATGTCTTTTTTACTCTGTTCAAACTTAGATACCGAAATTACAATTTGCTTAAGGCCTTCTACTTTTGGTGTTAAATACACTATGTAGTTACTTTGAGAGATTTCAACCTTTCTTAGTTCTAATTTCTCATACAATAAATTCTGAAAATAGATTATTTCTCTATCATTAAACTTATCCAAAGTGGCATTACCATCAAAATCGGTAACTTCATATTTTGTTTTCTTCAAATTATAGAGAGAAACCCCTGAAATCGGCTGATTAGTACCCTCTTCTAAAACTGTAATAGTTTGGGCAATTGTGCTTTGGAAACATACACATATAATTATACCAAAAACGATATTACATTTTAGTTTTGTATACATCTTCATTAAAATCTTTTCGCAATAATTGGCTTAATGAAATACTTCATTTAGCACCTGCAATGACTTGGGTTTTTTAAACCCATCCAAATGTAACTCAAAATAATGCAATAATACATTTAAAAACTCTCGCCTTTGTTTTGCATTGATTTTGATACTGTTTAACGCATCAAAATTTGTGCCCAATAGTTTTTTTAAGAGTGTTAAATTTTCGCCTGAAATAGAATGGATACCTTGATTATTCAATTCAAAATTTCCAGATTCTAAGTTAAAATATGATTGGTCTAAATTTTTATTTTCGGGTTGAAACCCAAGGTAGCGCGTTAGCTTTAAGAGAAATAATAAATGAAAATTTGAGAATTGTTCTGAACTATCGAGATATTGCAAAGCGGTTTCGAGATAATTAAAAAGTGCCTCGTTTTTTTCTTCTTCCTTTAATGAATTAGAAAGAATTTCTGAAAGAAATAAAGCTATGGAGCTCTTATAAATGTTTGAATTTAAGCTACGATAGATGTAACTGAACTTTACTTCCTTGATTTCTTGAAGCGACCTATTGGCTCTGAAGTTTTCTTCAAATTGTAATTGAGATAAGACCTGAAAATAAATCGTTGGACTGCTTCCTCTCTTAGATTTCAAAACACCTCTTAAGATATAGCTAACTATTCCTCTTTCTTTAGTGTAACACTTTACTATAAGATCGTTATCTCTGTATTTTATTTTTGAAAGAACAATGCCTTGATTTTTTGTAAGCATTTTATCGCACTATAAGAACCTTTAAAACTTTAGTTTCAAACGAATCTAAATCAGATATCATCATAAGATAAACACCTGTCCTAACAATAGAATTTGCTAAATTTTTACCATTCCACACTGCAGTACCACCATCTATAGCAAAATTATAACCAGTATTAGAAGATCTTAAATTTATATTAGATTGTGCTTCAGCTACAAGATTGCCTTCAATATCGGTAATCTTAATATTTACATTCTCTGTTAATCCGCTTATCTTAATGCCTTTATTAATATCGTTTAGATCATTAAATCCTAATACATCATATTCTGGTCTTACAGGATTTGGGTAAACAAAGGCATTTTCTAGGGTTTCTTCTGGTTTTGAACCACCAGCTCTAAAGGAAAGCATTCCCTTTGTTGTGGCTATATATACAAAGCCATTATTAGAATCCAATGCAATGTCTGTAATTCGATTAGAAGGCAATGGCGAATTATCCTTAGTAAAATGATAAATGGTATTTTGCCCATCTGGCGAAAAATAAAACACACCAGAATCTACTGTACCAACCCACTTATTGTTAGATCCATCAACCTCAATATCTGAAATTGTTTGAGATGCCAATAATTCTTGCGCTATACCATCTTCTAAAATAATAATTGAGCTTAAGGTGGGATTAGGGTCATCAAAAAACCCAGAAGTATTAAACAGAACTCTTAATCCTGAAAATGTACCTATCCATAACTGATTCCTGTTATCAATTTCTAAAGCTGTTACTCTGGGAAAGGGGAGGTTCTGTTCTTCTGAAGTTAAATTCTTTAATGGGTTAGTTAAATTCTCATTATAAGCATAAAGACCATTGGCATAACCTCCAATCCATTTAGTACCATTATTGTCAATAGCAATATCATGAAACCCAAATTCGCCTAACAAAGTGTCTTCTATTATTGAAGAAAAGTCATACCCTTGCCAAATGCCAGAATTAGGATCATAGGATTTTAAAGGATTAGGTGCACGAGCACTCATACTCCAAAGTACTCCATTTCTATCAAAAGCCGATGCAGATACTCTTATACTAATAAAGTTTGGTGCATTTGGCACAACCAATGATTCTAATCCACTATTATTTTGGTTGTACAATATTGTAGGTTGGAAATCATTTATTTCTAAAATTCCATCAATGAAAGAACTTACAAAAACCTGATTTGGGTTAAATGGGTTTACAGCTATTTCGGATAAGTTTCTCGCCCCAAGCACACTATCAAAAGGAATATTTCGCCATTCTTCCTCTAGTAAATAGCTCAACCCCCTTGATCTTACCGGAGATGGGTCAAAAGCTGGGGTATAATCGCCAAAACTTGCCCAGACTGCGTCAGAATCGGCATTAAGTCGGAATATTTCATTCATTAACGGACCATTAGGCTTAATTTCTGTAAACGTTAATCCAACTGGAGTGGATGTTTTTAAAACCCCATAACCTTTAGTCCCTATATAAATCTCATCACCTATTTGAACAGCAGATGAAAATTGGGTGTCAAAATCATCATTAGTCGAATAACTCGAGATAAATTGAGCTGTCTCGTTATAAACTTCAATAGTATTTATATTTGAAATCACTAGTTTGTTTTCGCTCACTTCTGTGTCTGTTGGTATTACAGGCAAAACAAATAACTGGGTGAAACTTGTATTGGTTATTTCAAAAAAAGCTCTATCCGCTCTTACTGCATATGCTTGGCCGCCAACTGTATTAATATTAACAAAGTCACCTCCCATAACTGTTTGCCATTGAGCAAAATCTATAAGATTTGGATTATTAATATCTGCTTTTTTTAAGCCATTGCTATTAGAACAAGCTGCAAAAATTTCGTTGTTTAGTACTGTGACCTGATTTACTCTAATCTGTGAACCTCCATCCCCTAAAAAATAAGTGTCCCCAAACTCTAATCTTGCCAAATCATAAATTGAAATACCATAATCTGTTGAAATGTATACTAAACCTTCATGCTCATAAAAATGATTAATAGATTTATTATCAGGTGTAATATTTTCTTTCTCTAAAATGTCAACCACAGTAAGTACTGAATCATCAATCTCTGAGTAAACCTCTATTAGACCTGTTTCGTAGCCGATAACCAAATATTGAAATTCTTCACTATAAAAAATCGTTGTAATTTGTTCACCAGACAACCCTTCTACGGTAGTGATGGTATTTATTTCTTGGGTTAAGATATCGTATTCAAAAACAGCATTCTGTGCAGCTGCATAAATTCTATCATTACCTCCAACAACATCTACGATATCGTTGTAAGAGAAATGTGCCTGCCATAATGTTGAAAAATCTTGTGCGCTTAGATTAAGTGATAAACTAAAAAAAAATAGTAAAAATCTAAAAACAGTTTTATGCATTATAAGTTCTTTGCTCAAATATATTTAATAGTAACGATAATATTAAACTAATCATATAATATGTAACAAAAAAAGCTTCCGCGATAAACAGAAGCTTTTATTTATTTTAAATTCCTAGACTATATAACTCCTTGAGCTAGCATTGCGTCAGCTACTTTTACAAATCCTGCGATGTTTGCTCCTCTTACGTAATCTACTGAGCCATCATCATTTTTACCATACTCAACACAAGCATTATGGATGTTCTTCATTATTTCTTTTAAGCGTTCATCGACCTCTTCACGAGTCCAACTTAATCGTAATGAGTTTTGGCTCATCTCTAAACCTGATGTTGCTACACCACCTGCATTAGATGCTTTTCCTGGCGCAAATAGTATTTTTGCTTTATGAAACTCGTGGATGGCTTCTGGCGTTGAAGGCATATTTGCACCTTCAGAAACACAAATACAACCGTTATCAATCAAAGTTTTAGCTTCCTCACCGTTCAATTCGTTTTGCGTAGCGCAAGGAAGTGCTATATCACACTTAACAGACCATGGTCTTTCCCCTTCAAAGTATTTTGCATTTGGATACTTATCTGTATACTCACTAATTCTTCCGCGTTTGTTGTTCTTAAGATCCATTACAAATTTTAACTTCTCTGTATCAATACCTTCTTCGTCATAAATATAGCCTCCAGAATCAGAAAGTGTAAGTACAGTAGCTCCTAATTCTATAGCTTTTTCAGCAGCAAACTGCGCTACATTACCTGAACCAGAGATAACAACTTTTTTGCCTTTAAAAGAATTGTTTTTGGTTTTAAGCATGTTCTCCGCAAAGTAAACATTACCGTATCCTGTTGCTTCAGGTCTAATTAAAGATCCACCCCAAGACTGACCTTTTCCAGTTAAAACTCCGGTAAAAGTATTGTTGAGTTTTTTATACATCCCAAACATAAAACCAATCTCTCTTGCTCCCACACCAATATCACCTGCTGGCACATCTGTATTATGACCAATGTGTCTGTATAATTCAGTCATAAAGGCATGGCAAAAGCGCATAATCTCATTATCTGACTTTCCTTTAGGATCAAAATCAGATCCTCCTTTACCACCACCCATTGGCAATGTGGTTAAGCTATTTTTAAACACTTGCTCGAATGCCAAAAACTTTAAAATACTAGCATTTACTGTAGGATGGAACCTTAAACCTCCTTTGTAAGGCCCGATTGCAGAATTCATTTGTACTCTGTAACCTCTGTTAACCTGTATTTCACCAGAATCATCAACCCAACTTACTCTAAATGAAATAAGACGTTCTGGCTCTACCATTCTTAATAGAATATTTTTACCATTATAGATTTCGTGCTTGGCAATGTAAGGAATAACTGTTTCAGCTACCTCTTGAACTGCTTGTAAAAACTCAGGCTCGTGCCCATTTCGCTCTCTTACAAGATCTAAAAAAGCTTCAATTTTATCTTTCAT
>JAGQZO010000189.1 GCA_020435515.1 Winogradskyella sp.
TTCTTAATTTCGGTCTTTACTTTTCCAGACAAGTCAAATAATTCCGCATCACCACCTTTTGAAGTCATAAACACAACCTTATCATTTTCCTTAAACTGTGTGTCTCCACGAGGAATAATGGTATACTGTGTTCCATAGCGCTGAATAGCAATAGGAATAAAGTGCAATTCTGAATAAATTTCTGCAGCCTCTTTTACTGTTTTCCCAACAAACTTTGCTGTTCTTGAGAGCCTTAAACCTAGCATGGTCAGTGCACCACCTTCAAATTCATAAGTATCATTAAAACCATACTGATTCAATAACAACTCAATTTCTGATGCTGCTAATGATTCTGGCGAAATCAATTCATCAATACCAAACTGCGAAAAACCAATGACGTCTTTTTCATCAATAAACTCGGTATTAGATATTCTAGCAATAGTACGTTGTGCACCTAACTGTTTTGCCAGCACACATGCAGTAATATTTGTGGTTTCTGAAGATGTAACAGCTATGAACAGTTCAACCGACTCTATGCGTGCCTCCCTGAGTATAGAAATTGAAGTGGCATCCCCTTTAATAGTTTTTATATCTAGATGTTCCCCAGCATAGGTTAAGCTATCTTTTTTTGTATCGATAAGGGTTATCTCTTGCGACTCGTAGGATAATAATTTTGCTAAATGAAATCCTACCTCTCCAGCACCTGCGATAATTATTTTCATTATGTTTTATTCAAAATAAACATACAAATATAGCAAGAAGTTATAAGTTAACGTGCCACTACCATACTTAAAGTTCTGTAATGTCCAAGATGTCTAAACAGAGAATTTATTTTTTTGAAAGAAAGTACATTAACTTTAAACATCGTCAACTTTAAGTAATTACAACTTCTCACTATATTTGCCAAAAAATTTGATGGCTGAAAAAGTAAAACCTTATAAAAACAGTGATGCTTCTAAAAAAGAGCAGGTCACGGAAATGTTTGATACCATTTCTAAAGAATATGATGGTCTAAATCGTGTTATTTCTTTTGGCATAGATGTGAAATGGAGAAACAAAGTCGTGAAAATTGTTAGTGAAAATAAACCCAAGAATGTCTTAGACATTGCTACTGGTACAGGCGACTTAGCTATTAATCTAACGGCTACTAATGCCAAAGAAATTATAGGTTTAGATATTAGTAATGGTATGCTAGAGGTTGGCAGAAAAAAAATAGCCTCAAAAAAACTAGAGAATATTATCTCTATGGTTATTGGAGATTCTGAAAACTTACCTTTTGAAGATAACACTTTTGATGCAATTACTGTTGCTTTTGGTGTCAGGAATTTTGAAAACTTGGAAAAAGGGCTATCAGAAATACTGAGAGTGCTAAAGCCAAATGGAATTTTTGTTATTTTAGAAACATCCGTACCAACCAATCCTATTTACAAATTTGGTTATAATATTTACTCAAAATTTATTTTGCCAACTATAGGTAAATTATTTTCAAAAGATAAGATAGCTTATAATTACCTTAGTGAATCAGCTTCTGTATTTCCTTATGGTGAAGCTCTAAACAATATTTTGAGGAAAATTGGGTTTATTAATGTCGAAGACAAACCACAAACTATGGGCGTGGCAACAATATACACAGCATCTAAAGCATAACTATGAAGAAAATCCTTGTTTTCTTAACATTTTTAGTAGCATTTCAAACTGCAACTGCACAACTATTTACCAAAGAAAAAGTTGCTAATAATATTGACAATTTAGATCAGAAGTTTCTGTCTTGGGGCTATTTCTTAGGATTTAACCAATACGATTTTAAGTTTGATTACAATGAAGATTTAAGCGATATACTAGTAGACAAAACTTTCGGATTTCACTTAGGTCTCATTGGCGACATGCGAATTAACAACTACATGAATCTTAGGTTAGAACCAGGAGTGTTCTTTACCACCCGAAATTTAATGTATGATGAAAGCTATTTTGCTGGTACGGATTTCAATGATTCGGATTTACTAAGAGAAGTAAAATCTACATACATACATATTCCGTTATTGTTAAAGATATCCACCAAGCGGATTAATAACTTTAAGCCGTTTATTGTTGGCGGATTTTCAACAGCTTTAAACCTTTCAAGCAACCAAGACAACCCAGATGATAACAGTGCTGGCGAATTTAGAATGAAGAAAAACACCTATTTCTACGAAATTGGTTTTGGTATAGATTTGTATCTACTTTACTTTAAGTTCACACCTTCAATACGCGGTATTTTTGCCATTAATGACGAAATTGTTAGAGACGCTGACCCAAATAGTCCTTGGACTGGCAATGTTGCTAAAATGCAAACCAGAGGCATCTTTATAAACTTTACCTTTCAATAGTCCGTCTTCTAAATTCACTCAATACAATAGCTGTTGCGTTAGCCACATTTAGGCTTTCTGTGTCTTTACTATTTCCAAATTGAGGAATCGTTAGTTTTCTATCTATTATCGAAGTTATCTCATCAGAAATACCATTGGCTTCATTACCCAAAACAATAATACCTTCATTCGGTAAGTTCGCAGTATAAATGTTTTCCCCATTCATATAGGTTCCAAAAACAGTTCCTTCATAGTTTGAAATGAATTCTCTTAAATCCACATATAAGATATTAACCCGTGTTAGAGAGCCCATGGTAGCTTGCACAACTTTAGAATTATAGCAATCCACAGTATTTGAACTACAAATCAAGTCCTTTACACCATACCAATCACAAAGCCTAATTATTGTTCCTAAATTTCCTGGATCTCTTACATCATCTAGGACTACAATTAATCCTTTCTTATCCGCTTCAACCGACTTTGGAATTTCAAAAACTGCTAAAGCTGTATTAGGATTTTTTAAAGACGTTATCTTTTTTAAATCATTTTCAGAGATTTCTAGGGTTTGATTTTCGGGTGCATCAAAAATCTGCTCTGTAGTATACAGTCGATTAAGTTTAAAATCAGAATTGAGGAATTCTACAATCCCTTTTACACCTTCAACAGTAAATAGTCCTAACTGTTGCCTGTATTTTTTTTGATTTAAACTTTTAATTAACTTTATTTCTTGCTTTGTAACCATTAAAATGTCTTTACATTTGCTTAGATTAAATACAAAGTAAACCTTTTTTGGACTAATTTTTGTTTATAGCAACCAATATCAAAAGATCATACATCAAATAAGCTTGCAAATTCAATCTTCAATAGTATCAAAATTTCATAAAGCACTACAATGCACTTTGTTATTGGTTTTTATCATAGGTTTTAACTCATGTGATGTTGTAAAACGTGTTAAATCCAATGAACACCTAATCACTAAAAACACCATTATTGAAGATGACAAGGTTAACAAGGAAGAACGCGTTAATAACATTATTCTTCAGAAAACAAACTCTGGCATGAACAGCTTATTTGGGTTTCCATTAAAGCTCCATGTTTATAATTTAGCCAGACCAAATATAGACTCTATTTTACAAGCTAAAGTACTAAGTGATTCTTCTAAGGTACGCTGGAAAACAAAACTACTATCTAAAAAACAATTTGACAGAGAGATTGAAGCTAGAAAGAACTTTAATAACTGGCTAAAACGTACAGGTGAAGCACCTGTAATCTACAACGAAGATAAAACGGAAAAAACCGTAACTAACTTAAGAAAGTACTATTACAACAAAGGGTGGTTTGATAATGAGGTAACTTTTGAAGTTGATAAAGACAGTAATAAAAGAGCGCAAGTAACGTATAAAGTCACAAAACACAAAGCATATTTTTTAGATTCCCTAAGACCTGTTATTAGTAGTCCTTTAATAGATTCCTTATATCCTAAATTCATCAAAACCACACTGCTAAAAAAAGGCGAGCAATTCAATTCACAAAATTATGAAGATGAACGAGAGCGTATCAACACCTATCTAAGAAATGCCGGTTTCTACTATTTTGGCCAAGACTACATAAGGTTTGAAACTGACACTATTGATACTAATCATAAAGTCAATACAGATCTCATAATTGCAAATAGACAAATAAGAACTGAAGATTCTACAAGGGTTGAGCCTTTTAAAATTTTTAAGATTAAAGAAGTCAATATCTTCACAGACGAAAATTTTAAGAATCAGAATAAAGCAATTTCAGACACCACAATCTATAAAGATTATAATCTATATAGCAAGGAAAAACTCAGATTCAGACCCAAAGCACTTACTGATGCTGTTTTTATTAACAAAGGAGATATTTATACAGATTTAGCACGTAGTAGATCGCTACGCTACCTCAATGATTTACAAATGTTTAGATATCCAAGTATTGAGTATATAGAAAATCCTGAGGATACCACACTAACTGCTAACATATATCTAGAACCTAAAAAAAAATATGCACTTAGTTTAGATCTAGATGTATCGCAAAGCAATATTCAGACTATTGGCTTTTCTGTAACACCTGGTTTAAAAATTAGAAATATTTTTAGAGGGGCAGAAACTTTAGAAATAAGTGGAATTGCGGCAATTGGTGCTTCAAAAAACAGAAGCGATGATGTTAGTGCTTTTTTTGATATTAACGAGTTTGGTGGAAATATTAGGTTAACTATTCCAAGATTATTCACTCCTTTTAATACAGATAGAATTATCCCAAAATACATGTCTCCAAGTACAGCTATAAATCTTTCCACTACAAGTCAGCAGAATATTGGACTCGATAAACAAACATTGTCAGGACTTTTGAGTTATAACTGGTCACCTTCTAGGACAGTTTCAAATACGCTAGAGCTTTTTAATGTTCAGTTTGTAAAAAACTTAAACACAAGTAATTACTTTGGAGTTTACACAAATTCATTTAGTAGACTCAATAATATAGCACAAAATATAGGCTATGTTCCTTCTGATGAAAACTTATCAATACCTACAGGAGCCAATCAATTTATTAATGACGTACTTAACGGAAATACAAGCTTGAGCTCTATTGACGATGATTTTGTTACCGTAAATAATATTGAAGAGCGAAAACAACGATTAACGGAAAACAACCTTATTTTCTCAACAAGTTTCGATTACAAAAAAGATAGACGTACCAG
>JAGQZO010000190.1 GCA_020435515.1 Winogradskyella sp.
CTAAGCATGGTAGATTTACCAGCACCATTTTTTCCGATTAAACCAATACGGTCACCGAGGCCCAGCTTAAATGTGATGTCTTCAAAAAGGTATTCTCCTTGAAATGAAATGGATAGATTATGGATATTTAGCATAGTATAATTAAATATTGCAACTGTTATTATTGTTACAATTGTTACAATGGTTGCATGGCAAAAACTTATCTTTGTATGCCTTAAAACGCAAAAGTAAAGGTTTTAGCTATGATAAGAAAAGGAATGAAATTATATAGTATACTTTTTGGTGTTTGTCCTAAGTGCCATGAAGAATCTATGTACGTTAATAAAAATCCTTATGTTATTTCTAAGGTTATAAAAATGCACGACCACTGTTCGCATTGTAAGACAAAATATCAAATGGAGCCATCATTTTTTTATGGGTCTATGTATGTGAGCTATGGAGTTGGTATTGCTTTTGCGGTTGCCGCTTTTATAACAAGCTATGTGATTTTTGAATCTTCTGTTACAACGGCATTTATCAGTATTGTATTAACCTTGGTGCTTTTGTTTCCGGTGATTATGAGACTTTCTAGAAATATCTGGATTAATATTTTTATGAGGTACGATAAGGAAGTCGCTCTCAAAGTCGTAAAGTCGCAAAGCATAGATTAGTTATCTAGTCTCGATTAATACCGAAAACATACTGTCTACTGTCTACTGTCTACTAAACTAAGTAAACCTATTGACATCAATTTCTGAATCTAAAGGCTCGTTGTTTTCTATAAAATGATAGAGCTTTTCTGCTACATAAGGCGCAATCATCACACCTCTAGTACCCAGTCCATTTAAAACGAATAAATTATGATATCCAGGATGCCTACCAACTAAGGGGCGTCTGTCTTTTACCGTTGGTCGAATACCAGCCAAATGTTGAACCACTTCAAATTCACATTTTAAGAACGTTTTGAGTTTGCTAATTAGCTCTTGCTTCCCTTCCTCTGTTGGTTGGTTGCTTTTATCTGTCCAATTATAAGTTGCACCAACAGCATATAAATCATTTTCTAAAGGAATAATAAACACCGAAGATTTCACACCATGATTAATTTTGAGTTCTGGAGCTTTAACAATTAATACTTCCCCTTTTGTACCATTAAGTGGAATGTGATTGAAGTATGGATTTTTTTTAACACCGAAACCCTCTGCAAAAACTATTTGCTTAGCTTCTATATCTTCGTATCTAATTAAAGTAGATTCTACTTGAAGTTTTTGATGAATGAAACTATCTTTTATTAAACTTTGATTTTGGTTTAAAAAGTCTTTGTAAGCACTTATTAGTTTTTCAGTATCTAATCGACCTGCATGCAATACTTCACCAAAACCAAATGGTGCATCTATTGCATTATTATTGTTATTAACTAATTGTGTTGAAAGATAGGGTTCTAGTTTAGGCTTATCGGAAGCATTAAACCACAGGTTTTGTTCTTCTATTGAAGAAAACCTTCTTAGTAAACGAAGTTTGTAATCTATTTTAATGTTTAAATCTTCCTCAATTTTTTTATAAACAGGCAAAGCAATATCTAACTGTTCTTTAGCTTTCCACACCTCTGAAAAGCGCTTTAAAATAACAGGGTTGTATAGTCCTGCAGCAACAATAGATGACTGCTGTGAACTATCATCAAAAACAACGTATGATTTATCATTAGCTCTTAATTGCTCGCAAAAAGCAATACTTGCCAATCCGCAACCAACAATAATGTAATCGACTTGTTTCATATTCCAAAAATACAAGATGCTTCGACAAGCTCAGCATATCATATCAAATAATTAAAAAAAACGCCCACTTAAAAAAGTGGGCGTTTTTTATATTTAAGAGCTATTAGTAACTCCACATATCTTGTTCAAAATCTCTAATCTTATCTTTGATGCGCTCAGATTCTAATAATTGCATTAAAGCATTTTCTGCAATGTACTCCTTAACCTCTCTATCACCATATACGTTCTCTTCCTTATAGATAATTCCGTGGAAACGACGGCTGTTTAGCAAGTGATCAAAAGAAATTGGAGAAGAACTATTATCGTTATTGAATGCTTTAGCTTCGTGAAGAATATCTCTTACCTCAGGAAAGAACACCCAAAACATAGCTATAGGCTCTTTCTGAGCTTCGTCTTCAGAATCAATAAAGTTAACATCTGGTGCTGCTGGCGCAATACCTAAAATACGATATTTTAACTCACCTTGACGCTTATCGAAATACCATAAACCTTTTACAAGATAAGAGCTAATATCCGCAGGCTCTATGTTTCTTTCGATAACATATTCTTCTGGAACTTCGTCTTCACCAACACCATTTGCGTTCATATAATCGATTCCAGCATCTGTGATTTTTCTCATTTTTAAAGCAGACTCAATATCCTTAAGTGTACGCTCTTGTGTAAAATAAGAATCGCCATAAATTCTAGAAATCATACCGCTTTCGATGTTTTCCATTAAAACCTTATATAAAGATTTACGATCATCCCCTAAATTACCTTCCACAGGAAAGTATAATGGGAAATTCACACGCTCATCTAACACAACTTTTTCCCAAATCATTTTTGAGAATAAGATGTCTCTATCGCCTACGTAACCGTACTCTAAAGGCTTATCATTGTCTAAAAGCAATTCAGCTTCAGTCTTCATACCGATTTCTTCAGGTATTTTTGCATTTAGGATATTAGCTTGAGCAAATGCACTATTTGCAGCTAAAACCATCAGTCCTGTGTATATAAAGCTTCTAAATTTCATCTTATTAATAATTTGGGTTTTCATTTTTAACGTTATAATACCTATAAAATTATTTCCTTTTAGTTACTTGTAACCTCAACAATTACAGGAGAAACGTTTTTAAGTTTGTATGTTGTATTACCTTTAATCCTTGCATTAATATCAAAAATTGTAATGTTATCACCTCGTCTAGCTTTTTGAATAGCAGACGCAGCTTGCGCATTCATTTTAGTACCAGCTACATTAACGGTAGGTTGACCTGGAACTTTAATTTTAAATGAAGTTACTTCGATTGGTAAATCAAAAACGAAGTCTTCCAACTTTGCAGATACAGTACCTATCTCAACATTACGCTTTGGTAATTTCACAAGACCAGTTTGACCTGCTATAACACCTGTTGGCGCAGGAATATCCTTAATTCTAAACGTTTTACGATCGCTTACTTTAGAACCATCATCTAAAGTACCTGTTACATTGATTGTTACTTCATTACCTGTTCCTGGTCTCATAACATATTTACCTTGACCTGAAACTGGTGATAAACCACTACCTGATGCCTGTACTTTATTATCTGCTATACCAGCAAAAGATATAGTCATTGGGTTATCAACACCACGATATACAACATTCATCTTATCAGCTGATATTGTTGCAGAATTAGGTCTCGGTACAACTACATACTTCCCATCAAAATCAATAGGTAATTCTTTTCCATCTTCTAAGAATGTAAATTGCCCTTTGATGTCATGCTCACCAACACCTCCTACGGTAAACTCAATACGAGCAGCACCAGTAGAATCAACAGCACCCTCTCTGTTCATGTTTAAATCTGTGTCCCCAACTCTTAGCTTTGTTGGAGTTACATTAGCATATTTTCCTAAAACAACCTTTCCAGTAAATTTTTCACCTGCAAAAAATGCATTCTTATCAGGAATCACAATAGCTGTATAACTTTTTAATGATGCGATTTTTTTAACCGTATTTCCTAAAAAAACATTATATAAATCAGCTTCTGTTGCCTTGATATCATTTTGCATTGCTGTTAGCTTAGTGTAAGATGCTACTGCTGGGAATCCTTTAAAGTTATAATCTAACCATTTTTGAGTTCTTCCATCTTTGTTTTTTACATCTGAAGTGCTAAAGCGATTATTTATTGTCTCTATAGCCTCCATATAATTAATTTCGTCACCCAGAATTTCTTTAATATCTGTTTTATATTGTTCAATTCTAGCAACAAACGCTTGACCTGCTTTGGTCATACGATCACCTGTAAACCAATGCTCATCTAATGCATCACCTTTATCCATCTCTTCTGCTGGTAAGTCTCCTTGTTCAGCAAACTTAGCTGCATAATTCCCCTTATCTAGAATCATTTTCTTTTGAGTCTCTAAATATCTAAAGAACTCATCTGATTTTGCACTTACCTTCTGAGCATTGTTATATGCTACAGCAAACTCATCTGGTTTCTCTTCTGCTTGTTTAGATAATCCCGTTAAGAGAGTCGTGTTTGAAGCTACAGCCAACTCATTTGCATTTTCGAATTTATTATTGAATAAGCTAAATGCAGATAGTATCTCTTTACTTGTAGTCATTGCAATCATAGCAATAAATACTAAGTACATTAAGTTAATCATTTTCTGCCTTGCAGATAATTTTCCTCCTGCCATTGTAAATTAGTTTTTAAATGTTAATTAATTAAATTGATTTATAAAAACTAATTAGTTTTTGCTCATTGCAGATAACATTCCACCATATACACCATTTAATGATGAAAGGTTTGATGCTAAGGATGCCATTTGTTCTTTTAATTTCTGTGCATTTTCTACTGCTTCTTCATTGATTGCAGCTTGACGGTTTGCACTTTCCATCTGTACTTTATATAGACTGTTTAAAGACTCCATTTGTGCAGCTGCTAATGATAGCTCTTCACTATATTTTTTCTGGGCAGACATAGAATCAACTGTAGGACTGATACTTTTTGCTGCACCTTCAAAGTTTTTGATGCTATTACCTAAGCTAGCCATTAATTCACCATCAATTTTAGCTTCTTTTAATAAGTTGTCTAATTTTTTAGATAATAATCCCTCAGCATCTTTTGGTTCTTCATTCTTCTTTTTACCTAAAGATTGACCACCAGCTAATTCTGGATATACTAAAGACCAATCTAAATCTGCTTGTTGTCTTTCAAAAGCTGAGTATATAAATACTAAGGCCTCAACAACCATACCCACGGTTAAGATTTCTGAACCGAAAGGCCAGTGTTGAATTTTAAATAATGCTCCAACGATTACGATTGCTGCTCCTAATCCGTAGATCATGTTAGTGATTGTAATTTTACCTTTTTGTGCCATAATTTGTTTAGTTTATTAGTTTAAGTTAAATGGATGATAACTTAAGTAGGTTAATTTAATTTGGGTTATTGTTATTAATTTGTTTTAGTTAGTTGCTGCGTTTTTGGTTACCTCAGTACCCATATAATCTTGTACAGTTCTGAAACCAATGTAACTTCTAGCTGAGTCCGCATACTCATAATCTCTAGAACTTACTTGTAAAAAGTATGCTACATCTTTCCAAGAACCACCTCTTACAACTTTGCGAGAGTTTTGTGGGTCATTTACGTTTGGATTAATTGTTGACATATATTCATAAGAGGCCGGATCATAAGAACCGTTTACCCATTCTGACACATTACCTGCCATATTGTATAGGTTGAAATCATTAGGATCATAGGCATCTGCCTCTACAGTATATAATGCTTGGTCCGCAGCGTAATCACCTCTTAAAGGCTTGAAGTTAGCCATAAAACACCCTCTATCATTTTTAGTGTAAGGTCCACCCCAAGGATATGAAGCACCTTGTAATCCACCACGAGCAGCATATTCCCATTCTGCCTCAGATGGTAATCTGTATGAGTTTACTGGTTGTCTACCTTTACTTTTTTGATAACCATTATGATGTAATGTTCTCCATTGGCAGAACGCTTGTGCTTGTTTCCAAGACACTCCAACAACTGGATAATCCCCATAAGCATCATGCCAGAAATAATCATTATGCATCGGTTCGTTATACGAATATGCAAAGTCTCTAATCCAAGCTGTAGTATCTGGATAAACTTCTACTTCTTCTTGCTCTATAACTTCAGAACGCTTTAAGCTTCTATCTTTAGCGGCTTTTGCTATATCCATATATGTATATTGGAATTTAAACTGCTTAACATCCCATGTTCTTTGACCATTATAAGATTCTTCTAATGGCAAGTACATACCGTCCATAACTTCTGCGTACAATTCATCTGGATAATCATCTGTATCGAAAATTAAATCGACATCATGATTGATTTTTCTCTGCTCATTACCATAAGTATTTTGCATGTAACTTTCGTAGGCATTTAATTCTTCTGGGTTAGCATCAAGGTAAGCAAACTCACCTATATCACCATTACCCGGAGTTTTACCTTCTAAATCTGCCATCTCAGCTAATTTAAGCCTAAGAATAGAGTCTCTTACCCAGAATACAAACTGTCTGTACTCGCTGTTTGTAATCTCAGTTTCGTCCATGTAAAACGCTCTAACTGTAGCTGTTTTAGTTGGAGCATCTTGAACACCGGCAATATCATCGTCCGATTTACCCATAATAAAAGCTCCGCCTGGAACTAAAGTCATGCCATAAGGCTTCTCTGGGTGCCATTTTTTACCTTGAACACCTACTAATTGTCCACGGTCTCCAGAATTACAACTGGCAACCAAAATCAATACAGTGGTTAGTAAAATAAATCTCTTAATATTCATAGTAACTCGAGGTTAAATTAGTCGTCTTAAAATTTAAGGTCGTAAACATATTTATATATTTTCTAAAAAACAACTTTTTTTGATTTTTTTTTTTTTTTTTTCTTTAAAAAATTTTTTTTTTTTTTTTTTTTTAAAAAAATATTAAAGTTTTTTTTTTTTTTTTT
>JAGQZO010000191.1 GCA_020435515.1 Winogradskyella sp.
AAATACTTTTGTACCTGCTTAACCTTCCTCTCATACCCAAATAACCACCAAGTGAGATTTCAGGGGTTATCTTCATATTGAAGTCGTCTACCTCAGGTCTTATCTTAAAAGGGATTGTTAGTGAAGCACCATAAGCAAATTGAGGTGTTAGATAATACCTCTTTTTAATATAGCCTTTTTCCAAATAGCTGTTGAACTCTTCCTCTTTGACCCAAAAGATATTTTCTTGATCACCAATATCAATATAATTCAGTTTATTGGGAATTTCATAAAACTCATTTACAGCAGCTTTTTTCTCTTTCTTTTTAAGGTTCTTTATTTCATTATCTGTATAGTAAAGCTTGATTTTATCAACAGGCTTACCATTGGCATCAGTAAGGGAACCTATTTTTCTATTGAATTGTACGATTTGGATAAGAACATATTTGAACTCTTGAGTATCATCCTTATGTGTAAACTCTCCAATGACATTATATCTGAAATGTCCAGCTTCATATTTTTTATCCTTTAAATCCATGTTATCTCTATCATATTCATTCAATATTACGTAACCATTTACTTTATAATCATACTTTTCTTCAGATTTAGCTTGGTTATCACTTTCTTGAGAATAAGAACTGAATTGGATTAGAATTAACAAAAGGGGGATAATTTTTTTCATGATTTTGATAGATTGTTTAATATTTAATTTTTGATAGTGATACTAGTAGGCTTAATGTAATTTTTCAACATACTCAAACTGTTCCGTATTGTTGTTGAACCGTAATTCATGAATATCCCATTTTTCACTTTTTTTTCTAGGTTTTTCCAGTTTTTGCATTAAATAGGTTTTATCACCATTTGTTCTAACTGTAATCATACCGTAAGTAGCAACATTACTGTCCTTTCTTTTTTCCATTTCTTTTTGTATCTCATTTTTTTCTCTTTCAGTTGGAGCATTTTTTATAGCTTCATCGAAAGCTAATATTTCTTTAATGTACTCCTTCACATAAGTAAACTCATTAGTGCTACGACCAATCTCCGTACTAAATATTAAGGGTCTTTCTCCACGACCATATTTCCCAAAAGCACCCAAAGCATCAGGTCTTGGGTGTGCGTAACTATCACCATCTCCACTAGATATAACAGAAGCAATGGAATTAAGGCATCTCAGGAAGGTCTCTGAAAAGTGATGGCTTCCATGATGACAGGCTTTGGCTATATCAACTTGGAAAAATTTTCTTCCTTTAGTTATGATAGTATTAATTTCCGCTTGACATTCCAGTAATTCCTGTTCTTCATCAGCATTAATGTTCTTACCTTTGCTCAATAGTTCTGTCATTTCATGTTCCAATTCAGAGACTTCTTTTTTGGTTTCGGTATAGTATTTCAAAAGATAATCTTCAGATTGAGTGTTAAGGTCTCCACCTAGGAAAACCTTTAATTTATCCAATTGAAGCTTAAATATTACTGAATGTCCATTTTTGGTCTTACCTTCATCTTTCAACCTAATTAAGCATTGTTTGTTTTTCCCATCATAAGACACCTTTTCTGTTACTGGACCTAATACCTCAATCTTTAAGGGATTGGAATCATCAAAGTTTGCAAAAAACTTATCATTGATACTGAGGGTTGTGAACTTAACATTTGGATTATTGCTCACCAATGCCTTAAGTGTTTCGAGATAGTCTTTTGTTGATGTTTTATACCTTTTAATAAGGTTATGCATCTCCACATTGGTATTCACGGTATCCCAAAGAAACTTCTTGTTGTTTGATGTAGCGTAGCCACCAAGGTCTTCACTAGAGTAGTATTTTAGCCCTAGGTCTTGGTTTGCCAAGTCTTTAGGTCTTTCAAGGATTCCGTTGTGATAAACGTTTTTGAAAGTCAGTTTTTTGTTATCAAAAAGATACTTAAGACCATAGTAATGGTCTTTATCTGGATGGGAAATAACCACATGATCTATTTCCATGGGAGGCTTGGTATTTGGATCATTTGATGTAACACCGTCAACACCAACAACGTCTCTGTTTCGAATATTATAACGCCAGTTGATAAACCGAGCCATATTATCTGTTTGCCCAGCATCTATAATAATGATTTCATCCTCAGGAGTTACAATGTGGCATCCATCACCGATACCTATATCAACAAAGTTTATCTCTAAAATCCTTTCCTCTTGTACAGCATTTTTTGGTATCCAGCCATAGTTTCCGCGAGAATGGATTTTTGCCCAACCATTATTTTCTTCGCCAAGGAAACGCATCCAGTCTCCATAGATGAGATGATTGAGTGCTTCGGAATTGGATTTCGGTTCCTTTCTTAATACGACCGATTTCGGGGCTACAAAATAGCTTTGATTGTTAATGAAATTCATAGAACAGACCTTAATAGAGTTAAACCTAAAATTGATTTTTGCTATTAATAGTTCTAAAGGAGGTAGTTAAATATACAAAATATTATTTAAAGTGTCCCTAACAAAAAAATGTCCCAAGTCGAAAGCCAAATTTTAAATGACAATCTTTTGGGACATTTTTGTTCGCTATGACGAAAATCGCCATCGGCTTTTTCGACACATCGAAGCTTCAATTATATTGAAGGCAAGATTGCCTTTGAATCGTTCAAATGAACCTATCAAAGGCATTCTTGGCAAAGGACTTCCCTTTTGCATTACCCTTTTACCCAAAAAAGAAGACAGGAGTGTGATGCTCCTGTCTTGTTTTAGTTTTATGGTATTAAATAATTTTATGAAGTAGCCAAGCTATGAGCCAAAGCAATCTTCAATTTCAATTTCACATCCTCCACATCAGACATATTCTTTTTAAAAGAACTAAAATGTTTAGTTTCTTTCAAAAGATGTCTATTATTATTTTGGTCATTAAAAACACCAGCATATCCTGTTGAAATAACTATGGCACTGTTTTTATAGTTACTCATTGTTTTTGATGAACCCAATTCCTTCTTGAAAAATTTCGCAAACTCATTAAACACTTTCTTCTCCTCTTCATTAAGCCTATAAATATTATTCTGTTGTTCGGAACTCTTAACCTGAATCAACATGATGTGCCAGAAGCGTCCTCGATTGGCAACCGCAAAGATATCGGCAGGACTTTGACTTCCATTTGATTTCTTCCCCACGTAGTTCAGTGGCATACCTTTGATTCGTCTCAAGATATATTCTTCAGCCGAATCACCTGCACGTCTGTTCCCAGCAACTCCTGCAAGACCACCTCTTTCAAGGATAACTTTTTTCTCGGAACGCCATTTCGTTACTACATCATCTACAAATGAGTCAAAATTTTTCATACCCAAATCTACATATTTGGTACAAATTGACCTAATAGTTTTAAAATAAAAAAGTGATATTCTCATATCACTTTTTACTTTAATAATTTTTTTAATGTTTTGGGATCCATCCGATTGTTGAAAAATGTAATCAGATAAATCTTGTTGTTCTCTTTGTCTTCTTTATAGAATAGGGATACATTCTTATGAACGATTCCCTTTCTAATATCTAAACTTTTATTTGCATAAGGATGTGTTACTTGTCCTTTCTTAACCTTTTCCAATAGTTCATTGGTTAGGTCTCTAAAGTCTCTCATTTCCTTTTTTGTCCATCTCCATTCAAGGTTTTCAAAAACCTCTCTGTAGGTAATGTTAGCAAGTCTAGTCCAGATTATTTCCATTCACTACAAACCGTAAGCCTCGTTGATTTCTTTCATGACTTGCTCATGAGTGAATGTTTTTCCTTCTTCAATATCTTTCAGTCCTGCTTCAACCAATAGTTTTTCAGTTTCAGAAACATCATCTGCCCAATCAGAAGAAGTCGAAAGTCCATTCTTGATATTCTTCAGTTTTGAAATAATTGATTCGTCCTTAAGGTTTATCAACCATTCCATCAATTTGTATTTCTCTAATTGGATATCCATACATTTTATTTAAAATCGTTCTTACAAAGATAACGATTTTGATGTTATTTTATTTCAATTCAGTAGTTATACTTCCAACAACGCTACCATCATCTTCAATCTTAAAACTCCCGCTGAGTTCCATTAAACGATATTCATCTTCATTGGTACGAGAAAGAGAGCCTCCAATAACCTGCTTTTCTCCAATAATAGTCCAAACCAATTTTAGCTTGTGTTCCTTTAGATAGCTTAAAAATTCATCTTTCCTTACCAATAGGAATTGTTTGGAATCAAAATATACTGATGGGTCAAAACAAACAACTTCTCCTTTGTCGTTTATAAACTCACCATCTCTTTGGGAATATTCAATCCTCATATTTTCAAATATGTGCTGAGATGGTTTTAACATATTGAGGGTTTTCTCTTTTGAATGGTCAAACTCTTCTTCCCACATATAACTATCAGCTGTAACCATTACTTCAAATTCGCCACCTCCAGTATGACCATTATAGGCAGTACTCCATAACTCTCCGCCATAATATTCCTGTTTGAAAAATTTGTATGCTGGAGACCAATAATATTCCCTATTAAACATCTCGTATCTATCACTGCTTTTTGGCATCCAATTTCCCCAAAAATTTTGATTGTTTGTCCATTCAAAGAAGCTTTCATAATCTTCGTCTTTAACCAAATAACTTCGTACTTGCCACCACATACGTTTATGAGGATTATCATATTTCTCTTCTCCCAATTTTCGCTTTTCAGCCCATTCAGGATACCCCTCAAGCATTAACCATTCATTTCCATCTCCATCAGTAATACTTATTATTTGATTGGCATCTGGAATATCATCTTCAAAAGATATCCAATCACTATTACTCAACTCAGTGTCTATAGGCTCTGTATTTACCCACCAAAAATCCGTAGGTACATCTTCATCAACATTACCTGTGTCCTTGATTAAAATTGTTGGATCAATATCTCTAACATACGGGTTCCAGGGTCCTGTATAAGAACCTTTTTCTCCATCTTCTCTCCAATACCCATGGTTGTTGAATTCGGTTACATTATCGGCAACACGAGCTAACATTTCGTAAAGAGCAATCCATTGGTATTTTTTTCCGATACGTTCCATTGATTTACCACCTCTACCTCTGTAGGGTATGTTATTATCAATTTCACCGTGTAGTTCTGCATCGTAGCCATATTTTTCGAATATCCATTCAACAGCCTTGTTACTCAACTTATCCGCAGATACATTCCAGTACCTAAATGCGCTTTGAAAAGTATATCTCCCAAAATCTCCATAACCTCCAGTACCTCTTCCATATTCAGTAGTCATTGAGCTTAAAATTATATTTTGTCCCCAATGCATTTTTTCATAACCTTCACTATCGTAAGGAACATTATATTTAGCATCTAACTCTTCGTTAGATAAAACATCTTCAAAAAAATCACTAGTGTAAGGTGGACGTACAACTGCTAAATCAAAACTCAAATCAAGGCCTAAATAGTTTGCATATTCAATAACACCTCTTGCATAATCCCTAAGCAGTATATGCGGATAAACTTCTTCTTTATCTTTAAAAATAATTGCGTGAACATATTCGCTGAGTTCCAAAAGCCCTCTTTTTTCGGTTGCTCTGATACTTGTCCCAAGTGCAACAGCGAATAACCTATCGTAGATATATGGATCATTGATACCCTCAAACTTTTTAAGTAATTCGATGACCAAGTGCAACCTATGTTGTAACAATGCTATCAATGCTTTGGTCGCATAGTCCCTTAATGTTCTATTTGGAGTACACAGAAACCATGAAAGCGTTATTGACGCCAATAAAATAGATTCGTCTGATATATGACTTTTATCCTTTAAGTTCCAACTCCAATCAATCAATCTTTTAACGGATGTAGAACCATTAAGCTGATGTCCTAGATAGGAAGCTGACCACCATTTATCCCTTTCGTTCATTGGCTCGTCAAATAAAATATCATGTAATTTGTAAGCATTGAACTTGTTGTTTGGAATAACGGAAACAGCAATCATGGTGTCCCAAAACTCATTAAAGGGTCCTTCATACTGTAGTACTGTATTATTTATATAATCATGAAGTCCCTCATGAAGAGTTTCTGTTTTTCTCCATAAAAGGCTATTAACAAAAGATTGGGCAATAAGCACCTTGCCCCAATCTTCAAGATGGTTAGTAAACTCATAGAGTTCTCGGGAAAACTTCTCTGGAATCTGAATAGATAAAGCGTCAATGACACCTCTATTTTCATGGCATGTATGATTGTCAGAGACGAACCTGAAAAGTGTACCTCCTTCTTTAAAAGCTTCTTCCAAATCCAAATCCTCACTTAATAAATAGGATACAATCGTGTGGTCTTCAAATCTCTCATAGGTAAGATATACACCTTCTTCATATTTACCTTTTTCTACAAAATAACAGTTTTTGGAAAGTACCCCTTCTGAAATTAGTGTGTCTACCAAATTTCTTTTGGAAGAATACTGCTGAAGTATTTGGTCACAAATTTCATAAGCTCTCTCGTATTCAATATAACGGAGATTCTTTTCTGTTTTTTCAACCATTAAGGCTTCTATTGCTTTTTTAACAACATTTATATTACTTGGGTAGTCCAGTTCATTCGGTTTATGTAGCTTTTGGTTACTACTGTCGATAAAGAAGTTTATGATTGAACTAATACCCTGAAGCCCATCTGGAATTCTTGTATATCCCGCTTTATTCAATCCTTCACAAAAGAGCTTTAGAAATAAAGGGTTTTGAAATTCTGGATGCAATAAGGGAATGGTCGGTAACTCAATATTATAATTGGAAAAGAAAATCTTTGATGCTTCATACTCAAAATCCGCAAATCCCCAATGGGTACATCGAACAATATCTTTTTCAGTTATTTCATCATGGGGTGTAATCAAGTTGATATATGATGACCTTATGGAAAGTACTACCCCAAGCCATTCATATTTTGAGATGAGATGCAGAAAAGCTTTTAAATTATCACCCCAAAAATATCGCCCCCTTCCTTCATTGATAGCATCAATAAATATGATAAATCTATTTCCTGTAACCTGAGCCTTTGCATTTAATGATCCTAGAAATTCATGAACATTACATGAGAGCTGAAGTTTATTTGATATCTGAACCCAAGGGTCTTCGTCTGTCACAAAATGTTGTCCTAATAACAATAGGCTTCCTTTATTTTCATTCGTTCTTTTTACAATGGTATCAGCCAATAAATGTGACTTTCCCATACCTGCATCACCTTCTATTAGGAGTGCTGGCAGGTTAGCTAACTTGGCAGTGCTTCCTGTCAAAAAGTTTCTAAATGCATATAGAGAACGGTCAAGGTCATTTATTTTTCCTTTTTCATAACCGAATCTTCTAGAATATGGTGTAGTTTCCGTATCAGTTCCTTCTTCTCTTGCCTTGTTATCATAATAGTCATAAAGGTTACTGGTTGCTTCTGAAGCTAGGTCAATTTTACTGATGTATTCCGAATAATTAATTGAATTAATCCCTTGGAATTCAGTGCCATCAAAAAGAACTCGAAGATTAGTGATATGCTCTTCTAATGCTTCCAAAAGTTCAGAATTACTTTCTTGTTTACCTCCAATCTTATTATAATTGATAAGTAGTCTGTCAAAATAATCGGTAATTTGTTTTTCAAAATGGTCATCACGGGAGATTCCGTCTAACACTTTTGATATCTCCAATTCCACATTGATTTCAGGAGTATATCTTTTCCCAAGTGCCTTAATAGCCATCTCATTGGTGGTGTTCAACCATTCATCAGTAAACTCTTCTTTATTAAACCAAAAATAATTTAAACCTACATTTTCTGGTCTCTGTAATCGTTCTATCATGTCAGACGACCACCACGGCAAGAACTCGACATCCATTTCTTTTTCTTCTGCCCAACCTTTCCATTTTTCAACCCTTTCGTTCCATTTGTCCAGCATTGAATCTTGATTTTCAATCCTTGCGTCAGATGGGTCATTAGGGATAGCAACATAATATTTTTTAAGATTTGGATGCTTATCCAATACTGTTGCCACAGATTTATCCATCTGTCCCCATTGATTAGCATATGGACTTGTTAAGAAGTACTTTGCTTGCCAAGCAACTTCTTTATCATCTTCAAGAACCCAATAGCATTCCAATCCTGCATCAGGTTTACCTTTTCGTACAAATGTTTTTTGTTTTTCTATATTTTCTTTCCTTGCCAATTGACAGACAAGTTCTTCGAAACCCTCTTGTTGAGAACCTTGAAGAGGTCTTATATTATTCCAATTCATAAATCTTAACTAATTTTCTATTATTACCTCTTACTTATTTTTGATTTAAAAACTTATACAACTCAACCATTGCCAAAGTATCCAATTCACAATAGGCTAAAAGGTTTTTTCGAACTTCTTCCTTGTCTTCATTAAAGTCATCGTCTAGTACCATTCTTCCCCAAACATCCAAAGCCATAGTTCCATTTTGAACTTCTAAAGAATCATAACTCAATTCTGGTAGAAGAACGGGTAATACTTTTTTAATAGAGGTTGATCCATGGAACTTATAATCTACATAATCTGTTTTAAATATGTCTTCAAGGTCAAACATATTATTATTCATGTAATCTAGATAATTCTCGTATTGAGGAAGCATTTCTATCATGTCTTTATTTCGACTCATTTCAAAACTAGCGTGCCAAGAAATAAAAGT
>JAGQZO010000192.1:0-1325 GCA_020435515.1 Winogradskyella sp.
TTAAATACTTTTAAAGAGTCTAGTTTCTCAGTTTCTACATTAGAAATCAAATGAATGGTATCTCCAGTCATTTGGTTACCAATATTCCATAGCACAGGTTTTCTAGCTGTTGCAAAAGCATCTGTAGAACTAAATCTACTAAGGTTTATAAGTTCGGTTAGCCCTGTTTTATGGTTTACATGTATAGAATCTGCCTTGCCTGCTAAATCGCTTTTGTAAAGTTTGGCATTGTAGTAAGCTCTTGTAATCCTGTTATCTTCTTTACCTGTAACCATTAAGGTGTCTGCATGCAAATAGACCGAATCTTTTTCCTGCACTGTGATAGCCAATGCACGTTTGGTAATAAATACAGAGTCTTTATCACGCCAAACTTCTGCATAATGCCCTCTTACAATGCTGTTATTTATGGTATCTGTAACCTTGATATTATTAGTGGCAGAAGCAAAACTACGATTACGATCAAAGTAGATGCTATCTCCTTCTATGGTACGGCTATCGTAATCTATTTTAGCATTGCGCTGAAAATAGCCTGTATTGGCATTGGTATCATAAAAGCCACGCTCAGTATAAATTTTGCTTTCTTCTCCAACAATAGTTGAAGGGCCAAATAAATAAGCATGACCATTATCTGGAAAAAAATCGAGACGTTCTGTATTTAAGGTATAATCAGGGTTTACAAGAACCACATCCTTTGTAAACTGATATTTTTTGGCATTCATGTAGTAACGACCAATTTGGCTGGTAATAGTGCCAGACGAATCTCTTACCACCTTTCCGCTCGTGTCATAATATGCCAGTTGTCGAGTTCTGTCAAAGTAAAGTTTGTCGGTTGTCAACACCGAATTGGGTTCGGTCAATACCACATCTCCTTTTGCAACTGCTATTTCAGTTTTACCACTATAATCTATGTATTTGGCAACCATGCTAATAGAGTCGCCTTGCTTCATGTTTACGTTGCTAAAGGCTTCAATATAATCTTGATCTTGATAGTACACTGCTTTATCGCACCATAGGTTGACGCCTTTGTGAATAAAGTGGACTTGCTGCATTTCATCTCTAAGAAAGATTAAGGCACCATCTTCAATCTCAGGATCTGAAGTAGCAATACCAGCATATTCTATGGTGATTTTCTGTTTTTCCTGAGCAAAGCTAATTGCTGATAGAAAAATTACTAGAATAAAAAGTAGATTCTTTAAAGGATTCAAAGCTATACGGTTTTTAAAAAATAACACTAATCAATTAGCTTTAGTATGGGTTAACAGTTTTTTTAACAGAATCTAAAAATTCAAAAATTATACCGTTTTCCTGAAGATAGTCTGTTTACG
>JAGQZO010000192.1:1334-2903 GCA_020435515.1 Winogradskyella sp.
GGACCAACAGATACTATCGTGATAGGAATGTTAAGCTCGTTTTCTAAAAATTCAACATAAGCATTAAAGGCTTCTGGTAATTGCGATGCTTCGGTCATTTCCGTTAAATCTTCAGACCAACCTTTAACTTCTGTGTAGATTGGTGTGACGTTTTCTTCTTCAATATTGTAAGGCAGGTGAGTAATGGTTTCACCTTTGTATTTGTAAGCGGTACATACTTTTAAGGTCTTAAAACCTGAGAGTACATCACCTTTCATCATAATTAATTGGGTAACTCCATTAACCTGGCAGGCGTAACGCAATGCAACTAAATCTAACCAGCCACAACGTCTTGGACGACCAGTAGTGGCACCAAACTCATGACCAACACGTCCCATGGTTTCACCTGCTTCGTCAAACAATTCCGTTGGAAAAGGACCAGAGCCAACACGCGTAGTATAGGCTTTAAAAATTCCGAATACATCACCAATTTGATTTGGCGCTACACCTAAACCTGTACATGCACCAGCAGCAGTTGTGTTAGAGGACGTTACAAATGGATACGTGCCAAAATCGATATCTAAAAGCGATCCTTGAGCACCTTCGGCTAAAATTGTTTTGCCAGCTTGCTGTGCTTGGTGTATAAATTCTTCAGAATCTATAAATTTTAAGGTTTTAAGCGTCTCAATAGCATCAAAAAACTCTGTTTCCAGTTCTTTTAAATTATATTGAATATCAACATTATAGAAATCAATCATAGCTTCGTGCTTATCGGCTAAAGCTCTGTATTTTTCTTTCCAATCCGCTAATTCAATATCTCCAACTCTAATACCATTTCTACCAGTTTTGTCCATATACGTTGGGCCAATACCTTTAAGCGTAGAGCCTATTTTTGCTTTTCCTTTCGAAGCTTCGCTCGCAGCATCCAGTAAGCGATGCGTAGGTAAAATGATATGTGCCTTGCGCGAGATGCAGAGGGATGTTTTATAATCAACATTTTGCTCATCTAATTTGTTTAATTCCTTTTTAAAAATAACAGGATCTATAACCACTCCGTTACCAACCAAATTTACGGTATTATCATGAAAAATCCCAGAAGGTATGGTGTGTAATACATGCTTTCTACCGTTAAAAACTAAGGTGTGACCAGCATTTGGGCCACCTTGAAAGCGTGCAATAATATCGTATTTAGAGGTGAATACATCGACAATTTTCCCTTTGCCTTCATCTCCCCATTGTAATCCAAGTAGTAAGTCTACTGCCATTTTAAAAAATTAGTTAGTCGTCTTTTTTACGGTTGCCGTAAAAGTATAGTGAATGATTAGTTATTTCAATATCAAAAACCTCCTCAATGGTTTTTTTAATGGATTGAATGCGAGGATCACAGAATTCTATAACCTCACCAGTATCAGTAAGAATCACGTGGTCATGCTGCTTATCAAAATAAGACTTTTCATAATGTGCTTGATTTTGACCAAATTGATGCTTTCTAACAAGGTTGCAATCTAAAAGTAATTCTATGGTGTTGTAAAGTGTTGCTCTACTTACACGATAGTTTTTGTTTTTCATTTTAATGTAGAGTGATTCTAT
>JAGQZO010000193.1 GCA_020435515.1 Winogradskyella sp.
AGCATCTTGCACCAAACGTTCGCTTTCTGTATCTAGTGCAGAAGTTGCTTCATCGAGAATCATAATAGGTGGATTCTTCAATACAGCTCTTGCAATACTTAAACGTTGCTTTTGTCCACCTGAAAGTTTACCGCCAGAATCACCAATATTAGTGTTTATACCTTGTGGCAAATCTTTTACAAATTCCCAAGCGTTGGCAATTTTTAAGGCATCAATGATTTCCTCATCTGTAGCATTTTCTTTACCTAATAGCACATTATTTTTAATGCTATCATTAAATAAGATTGAATCTTGAGTAACTAAACCCATCAAGTTTCGCAACGAATGCTTTGTAAGACCTTTTATATTTTCTCCGTCAATAGCAATGCTGCCTTCGTTAACATCGTAAAAGCGGGTAACTAAATTAGCAATGGTGCTTTTTCCACTTCCAGATTGCCCAACTAATGCCACACTTTTTCCTTTAGGTACTGTAAGATTGAAATTTTTGAGTACCAAATCGTCTTCATACTTAAACGAGATATTATTTAGGCTAATTTCTGAAGTAAAATCGGTTTTGGTTTTGGCATTTGGCACATCTTGTAAAGGAGATTCTGTATTTAAAATTTCCAGTACTCGCTCTGCGGCTGCATTACCTTTTTTAACACTATAGCTGGCTTTACTAATAGCCTTTGCGGGAGTTAAAATGTTGTAGGCCAATCCCATGTAAACTATGAACAGACCAGCCTCTAAATTGCCATCGTTTAAAACCATCCGTCCACCGTACCATAGCAAAACAGAGATAACCAAGATGCCTAAAAATTCACTCGTAGGCGACGCTAAATTTTGGCGATGGAGTAGATTATTGGAGAACTTATTAAAGCGACTAGTGGAGTCTTTAAATTTTTCTCCGAAGATTCTTTGAGCGTTAAATCCCTTAATGACTTTAAGTCCACCAAGTGTTTCTTCAATAATTGAAAGCAACTGACCTTGTTCACTTTGAACTCTATCTGAGCGTTTTTTTAAACTTTTTCCTATTCTTGAAATAATAAAGCCAGACATAGGAATAAAAACAAAAACAAACAGAGTAAGCTTTGCACTAATAAGAAACATGGTAATTATGGTAAAAAGAATCATTAATGGTTCTCTTACAATTAGTTCTAAAATAGATAGGAAAGATGTTTGAATTTCCTGCACGTCAGTAGTGATTCTAGCAATAGTATCGCCTTTTCTTTTTTCGGAAAAGTAAGCAATGGGCAAATCAACTACTTTATCATATAGCGCATTGCGAATGTCCTTTAAAACGCCATTTCTTAAAAATGTAATAAAGTACATCGCTAAATAGCTGAACAGGTTCTTTAGTAAAAACATACTCACTACTAGAACAACCATAAAAATAAGGACATCATCGTGTCCTTCATTGGCTTTTTGAGTAACAAAGTAGTTTAAGTAATTTTCTAAATAGTCTTTTAGATTACCAATGCCTTCCCAAGTAGGTTTAGTGTTAATTTGCTTTGTCTTATCGAATAAAACATTGAGCATCGGGAAAAGAGAAACCATGGCAAGCGTACCAAACAAAGCATAAAAAATATTGCTTATAATATTTAGAATAGCATAGCTCTTATAAGGTTTGGCAAAGCCAATGATTTGTTTAAAATAATTCATGCACTATAAATTCATATCCTTGAGGATAGCATCAATCTTGTCTTCCAATAACTGCTCCGTTTCGTAAAAAGCAGACACATTGTCTAGATCTGTATTAACACTTATATAGAATTTAATTTTAGGCTCTGTACCACTTGGACGTAACGCTATTTTACTGCCTTCCTCTGTATAGTAGATGAGTACATTGGATTTTGGTACATCGATAGTTGTTTCTTCTAAATTTTGAAGGTTTTTGGCAACAGAGGTTTGGTAATCTTCAATAAGAACCACTTTTTCGCCATTAATCTCTTTTAATGGGTTATTTCTGGCATCAATCATCATTTGTTTAATCTCTTCTGCACCTTCAATACCTTTTTTGGTTAGCGAAATTAAACGTTCTTTAAAGAATCCGTGTTCCAGATATAAGTCTATGAGTTTTTCATATAATGTTTTCCCTTCTGCTTTGGCTTGTGCTGCAATTTCACAGGCTAAAAGCGTAGAGGTCACAGCGTCTTTATCTCTCACAAAATCACCAACCATAAAACCAAAACTTTCTTCACCACCACCAATAAAATCTAGTTCTGGGAAGTCTTTAATCATTTTAGCAATCCATTTAAAACCAGTTAAGCCAATTTTGCATTCCACATTAAATGCGTTAGCTAAAACCGACATCATTGGTGTAGATACAATAGTTGAGCCTACAAATTGTTTACCGTTGA
>JAGQZO010000194.1:0-589 GCA_020435515.1 Winogradskyella sp.
CAAGGCTATCTTGAAGCTTTAGAGAGTCATAAAATACAGCCAAAAGCCGAACTTATCTTAAAAATTGACGATACCCTCGACTATGAGTCTAATTTAGAAGCCTTAGAGCATGAAATTGAGCAACTCTTTAAATCTAATGATGACATTGATGGGATTTTTGCTGTTAATGAATTGTATGCTTTATCTGCCATGAAGGTTGCTAGAAAGTTAGGCTTACACATTCCTGATGATATTCAAGTTATTGGGTTTACTAATGGTGTATTGTCTAGACACTCAACTCCTGGTTTAACTACTGTAAGCCAGCATGCACAACAGATGGGAGAGTGTGCTGCGGATTTACTCATAAACAAATTAGAGAACAAAGTAGAAACTGAAGAAGAAGAGTTTCAAACCATTGTTATTGAAACTGAATTAATTGAAAGAGAATCCACCAAATAGAAATTTAACATTAGCATTCTAAAATCTTTTATATCTTTATCGCCAGATCAAGACTTATATTTTCACTTCACAAATAAGTTTTGATAAGCATAGCTTATCAGAATAGTATAAATCAATAACATACTATTATGAAAAAGCGCAGACTAGGTTT
>JAGQZO010000194.1:615-1774 GCA_020435515.1 Winogradskyella sp.
ACATGAGTTTCGGTTTCTTAGGAATCCAAATGGGTTTTGCATTGCAAAACGCAAATGCCAGTAGAATTTTGCAGATTTTTGGTGCTGATGTTCATCAGTTATCTTGGTTTTGGCTAATTGCTCCAATCATGGGTCTTATCGTTCAACCAATAATTGGTCACTACAGTGATAATACATGGACTAGATTTGGAAGAAGAAAACCATTTTTCTTATTGGGTGCAGTAATGGCCTCGATTGGGATGATTTTAATTCCACAAGCTGATTTTATGATTGCTATACTTCCAGCACTATGGGTTGGTGCAGGTATGCTAATGATAATGGATGCTTCCTTTAATATTGCGATGGAGCCATTTAGAGCTTTAGTGGCTGATAATCTTTCCGATGAACAAACAACAAAAGGGTTTAGTATTCAAACAGCTTTGATTGGCATTGGTGCAGTAGTAGGCTCTTGGTTGCCTTGGGTACTTACCAATTGGTTTGGTATAGCTAAAACTTCTGCTGAAGGGACAGTTCCTGAAAACCTTTTATGGTCTTTTATAATAGGTGCAATTGTCTTAATAGGTTCTATACTTGTTACAATATTTACAACTAAAGAATACTCGCCAGAAGAACTAGCCAAATTTGAAGATGAAATAGCTAGCAAAGAAGCACTCAGTTCTGAGGGTGAAACAGAAATGGCAAAACTGACGGACATTTTTGAAGACTTTAAAAAGATGCCAGAAACAATGCGTCAACTAAGTTGGGTTCAGTTTTTTTCATGGTTTGCACTTTTTGGAATGTGGGTTTTTGCCGTGCCTGCTATTGCTCAGCATATTTATGGATTGCCATCAACTGATTCTAGTAGTGAAATGTATCAAGAAGCTGGTAACTGGGTTGGGATATTATTTGGTATTTATAACGGGATATCGGCAATATTTGCATTTTTACTTCCGTACATAGCCAAAAAGATAAGTAGAAAAAAGGCACATGCTTATTCATTGTTCATTGGAGGTGTTGGTCTCATTCTAATTTATTTTATGCCAAATCCCAATTGGCTAATACTTCCGATGGTATGTATTGGTATTGCATGGGCAAGTATTCTATCTATGCCTTATGCTATGCTAGCAGGATCCATATCACCAAAAAAAATGGGTGTGTATATGGGAATTTTCAATTTTTT
>JAGQZO010000194.1:1863-2900 GCA_020435515.1 Winogradskyella sp.
TTAGTTGTTAGTGGTATTAGTTTTATAATTGCGGGCTTACTTTCCTTTAAGATTAATGATAAAACAGATTTTTCCCATCAATAAAAGATGAATAAAAAAGGATTCATATTCGATTTAGATGGTGTCATTGTAGACACTGCAAAATACCATTTCTTGGCTTGGAAAAAACTGGCTAATGATTTAGGTATAGACTTTACCGAAGAAGAAAACGAACAATTAAAAGGGGTAAGCCGAGTAAAATCACTCGAAAAGATTTTGACTTGGGGAAATAAAACCCTTTCAGAAAAGGAGTTTAAAGCGCAAATGGCTAAGAAAAATGAAGATTATTTAGACCATATTGCTAAGATGGACGAATCCGAGATTCTTCCAGATGTACCAAAAGTACTCAATTATTTAAGTGAAAATAATCAACCAATATCATTGGGTTCAGCAAGCAAAAATGCCAGAACGATTTTAGAGCGTGTTAACCTTAAAGAAAAGTTTGACGCTATCGTAGATGGTAATGATGTTACCAAAGCAAAGCCAGACCCAGAAGTATTTTTGATCGCAGCAAAACTGTTAAATGTAGCGCCAGAAAACTGCATCGTTTTTGAAGATTCAGTCGCAGGTGTAGAAGCTGCTAATGTAGCCAAAATGACTTCTATAGGTATTGGTAGTAAAGAGGTGTTGGGTCACGCCAAATATGTATTCAAGGATTTTACGGAAATCTCGGAAGACTTCATAGAACAACTTATAAACGAATAAAAATAGTAAGCCTTCTTCTAGGCTCAAAAAAAGAAATAAATGAACTTAGATTATATCATACCTAACGCTTGGTCAATCATAGAAGAAGGATTCGACCCAAACAAAGTAAAAGCTTCAGAGAGTATCTTTAGCTTGGGAAATGGTGCAATGGGACAACGTGCCAATTTTGAAGAGCAGTATTCAGGACCAACGTTTCAAGGTAGTTACATTGCAGGTGTATACTATCCAGACAAGACCAGAGTGGGTTGGTGGAAAAATGGGTATCCAGAATACTTTGCTAAGGTGCTTAATGC
>JAGQZO010000194.1:2954-4679 GCA_020435515.1 Winogradskyella sp.
ACACCTGTAAAAAGGTCGAAAACTTTAGACGCGAGCTTAATATGAAAGAAGGTTGGCTATCTAGAAGTTTTAAGGCAACACTTCAAAATAATGTAGAGGTTGAAGTTAATGTAAAGCGTTTTTTAAGTCTTACCGAAGATGAAGTTGGTGCAATTAACTATGAAGTAAAACCACTTAATTCTGATGTTAAGGTAACATTTCAGCCGTATTTAGATAGCGGAATTACAAATGAAGATACCAACTGGGACGACCAGTTTTGGGACACCCAAGATGTAGTTCAAGATAGTGAAAAAGCATTTATAAAAGCTAAAACAATGAAAACCGAATTCCATACCTGTACGTTTATGGAATCTCGAATTTTTCATAATGGAAATAAGGTTGAAGCAAAACCAGCACTTGATACATCTTCGAACAAAATAGCATTTACTTACACACAGGATGCAAAGAAAGGAGAAACAGTTGCTATCCATAAATTTGGTGGTTACACGGTTGATAGAAATCATGACAAAGACCAATTAATTGCTGCTGCAAGTTCAGTTTTAGATACAGCCATGAGTACTGGTTTTTCAAACTTGTTAGAATCTCAAAAAGAGGCTTGGGCTAAGATTTGGGATATGGCAGATATCACGATAGACGGTGACCTAAAAGCGCAACAAGGTATTAGGTTTAATATCTTTCATTTAAATCAAACCTATTTAGGGACTGACCCACAATTAAACATTGGACCAAAAGGATTTACAGGCGAAAAATACGGAGGTAGTACCTATTGGGATACCGAAGCATATTGCATTCCATTCTATATGGCGACCAAAGACCAAAGCGTTGCCAGAATGTTGTTAACCTACAGATATAAGCATCTAGAAAAAGCCATAGAAAATGCCGAAAAATTAGGCTTCAAAAATGGTGCAGCTTTGTATCCGATGGTAACAATGAATGGTGAAGAATGCCATAACGAATGGGAAATTACCTTTGAAGAAATCCACAGAAATGGCGCTATAGCCTTCGCTATTTACAACTATTTCCGTTACACAGGCGACTTCAGTTATGTGCCAGAAATGGGACTTGAAGTTTTGATTGGAATTGCAAGATTTTGGCACCAACGTGCTACGTTTTCAACATACAGAAACAAGTATGTTATTCTTGGTGTAACTGGTCCAAACGAGTACGAAAACAACATTAATAATAACTGGTACACCAACTACATTGCACAATGGTGTATCAAGTATGCTGCGGAATGTATAGAAAGGGTTGAAGCCGATTATAGCACGGATTACACACGTATTATGAACAAGGCTAAATTGTCTAAAGCTGAAGTTGCTGAATGGTTAGAAGTGGCTAATAATATGTATTTCCCATATTCTGAAGAACACAATGTGTACTTACAGCAAGACGGTTTCTTGGATAAGGAATTAATCACTGTTGCAGATTTAGATAAGTCGCAAAGACCAATCAACCAAAAGTGGTCTTGGGACAGAATTTTACGTTCACCATACATTAAGCAAGCTGATACCTTACAAGGATTTTACTTCTTCGAAGACCATTTTACAACTGAAGAATTAGAACGCCATTTCGATTTTTATGAGCCATTTACGGTTCATGAAAGTTCATTGTCGCCTTGCGTACATAGTATTCAGGCTGCGAAGTTAGACCGAATGGAACAAGCGTACACGTTCTATTTAAGAACATCGCGTTTAGACTTGGACGACTATAACCACGAGGTCCACG
>JAGQZO010000195.1:0-7707 GCA_020435515.1 Winogradskyella sp.
TGTAGAACCTTTTGATGAGGAGGTATTGAGTCAACCAGAAAAATACATAATCAATAAAGGTGGTTATATTTTCTTTGCTTTAATAGATGAAATTGTTGTTGGAACAGTAGCGCTTATGCCAACTGGAGAAAATGGTATTTTAGAATTGACTAAAATGGCTGTTTTACCAGAAGCTCGAGGACATAAAATAGGTCAGAAATTACTACAGCATTGTATTGGCTTTGGAAAATCTCAACAGTTAAAAGCGCTTCTACTCTACTCTAATACCAAATTAGAAAATGCAATCTATCTTTATAGAAAATACGGTTTTAAAGAGTTAAAACTAGAACCGAATAGTCCTTATAAACGTTCAGATATAAAGATGTTATTAGAATTCTAAAGTTGAAATTGTTTCTTTAAATAATCGAAAGCACCATTGATATTATCAAAAATATGGGTTTCTGAGATTAAATCCGGCACAATGTCTATTGACACCAATTTGTCTTTTGGTTGTTCCTGCACCGCTGTTAACAATACCTGAACTCCACGTTGTTCTAAATCTAAAACTGCATTTTCCAAAGCATATAATCCTGACTGGTCTATATAAGGCACTCGATCCATTCTAATAATTAGTGCCTTAACTTGTTCTGGTATATTTTTTATTTCATCTTGAAAGTGCGAGGTAAACCCAAAAAACAATGGTCCATACAAGTGTTTGATGTAAACTTTATCTTTATAAGCTTCGTAAAATTCCTTTTCATCTTGCCAAGGTTTTTCACCATCAAAACCAGCAATAGTACCTACTTCCATACCTTTCTCTCCAATATCACTGGCACGTTTCATAAATAATAACGACGCTAACAGTAAGCCTATACCAACAGCTTGTATTAAACTACCAAAGGTTGTAATTAACAGCACAATGATTAAAACTGCAGCATCAGCTCTTGGTACAACTAACAAGTGTTTCAATCCCTTTACATCAATAATTTTAAAAGCTATAGGAATTAATAAACCCGCTAAAACAGACAACGGAATATAGGCTGCCAGTTTACCCAATCCTAATAATACTGCTAGTAAGAATAATCCATGCACTGCACCAGATACTCTAGTACGTCCACCAGAATTTATATTAATCACAGTGCCCTTTGTTGCACCTGCTCCTGGAATTCCTCCAAAAATTGCTGCTATAGAATTTCCGATGCCTTGACCTATTAATTCTCTGTTACTATTATGCTTTGTCTTAGTCATATTATCTGCAATCACAGATGTTAATAAAGAGTCTATTGAACCTAAAACTGCCAACACCAGTGCGTATTCCAAGACTAATGCATAAGCACTAGAATCTATACTAAATAATCCAGAAACTTGTAGACTTGGCAAACCTGAAGGAATTTCTCCAATAATTGGCACATCCCACTTTAAGAAGTAACTAGCTACTGAAGCTAATATTAAAGCCACCAATGCACTTGGGATTGCTTTTGTGATGTATGGAAACACCAAATAAACTATAACAGTAAAAGCACCTAAAGCTAAAGCTTGCCAATTAAAATCAGTGATTAATCTCGGTAAATCTTGCATAACCAACCACGTAGATTTTTCCGATCCTAAACCTGCAAAAGGAAACAATTGAAGAATAATGATGATAAGGCCAACACCACTCATAAACCCAGAAACTACAGGATATGGAAAGTACTTCACATAACCTGCAATATTAATCAGTCCAAAAATAATTTGAAAAATCCCTCCCAATAAAAAAGTAAGAATAACAATAGGCATAGCGGCTTCCAAACTTCCAGTAATTTCAATAGCTGCTACAACCAGTGCGGCAGAAACTACAGTCATTGGACCTGTTGGTCCACTAGCTTGTGTTGTTGTACCTCCAAAAATGGCAGCAAAAATACCAACTGCTATGGCGCCATAAAGTCCTGCTATAGCACCTAAACCAGATTGCACACCGAATGCTAAAGCCAAAGGCAAGGCTACAACACCTGCGACTAAACCACCTGTTAAATCTCCTTTTAAATTTTTAAAATCGTAGAATTTTGAACTCATGTTTTTATGATGTCTAATCTGTATTTTTAGTTATTTAAAGCCTTCAAAGAATCAATCTGACGTTGCAATGCCTCTATCATTTCTGAATTGTCTTCTATCTTAGGAATGGTTTTTAAAGAGTCTATTTGCATCTGCATTAAGTCTTCATCCTTTGGTTGCTCTTGAAAATAATATCCGATGCCTTCACTAGATCTCCAAGCTTCATTTAGTTGGTTGTAAACTGTTTCGTCCCAAGTACTTGGATGCTTCACATCTATCCAAATGACATCGCGATATTCGCTATCAATTAATACTAAATCTGGTGTTGCAGAACCATCGAATTGCTGTGCATTTGTATCACTTATCGATGAAATAGTTCCTAAAAAAAACATTCGTTTTCTACCTGCAATATCCTTTATGTATGGTCTAAATTCAACAGGTGTACTCGCATTCCAGTCGTACTCTTTTCGAGATTCCTTTACTTTTAATGGCATTGCAGATACACCTGCGTAACCTTGTTTTTTGCTCGCATGGTCATAGTAAAATAGCTTATCTGTTCCATCAGCTGGAACAAATACACTATAACTTAATGTGGTACGCTCCTCACCTACCGGCTCTAAGCCAAACCAATGGTATAGACCACTATAAGCATCAGAGTTGCTGCCAGCAAAATCAAAATCCGTGACGTAAGGCTGTTGGTTTTGGTCTTTTGGCATTATAGGGATTTTTACTGCTGTTTCCATATTCCAAGGTAATGGATCACTAAAACCTCCTAAAAACTTTAAGGATTCTGCTTGTAACTGGGAAACGCTTTCAGCTAAGGTATTTTGCTTCTGCAAAAACTTATAGTTCTTAATCTCACTTGGACTTACAAACGTACCTTTACCTATGGTGATTCGTTCTATATAATCATTAAAATCATGCGCGCCATTGTCTATAATCATCACACCTCCAAAAGTTGGATAAGGAAAGAAAAAGCCTTTCCATTTTATTAGACTTACTACTTGTACCCATTGACCTTCATCATTTTTCATATAAAACGTATCGCTAGGCTCATAATTGAATAACATCCAAGGATCAAAACGCTGTACCACTGCGTTGTAGGTGTTTCTACTAAATTTTAAAGATTCACCTATTGAAAAAGTAACAGGTATTCTATTCTCATTAGAAAATCTAGGAAAAGGTGTGGTGCTACTCACTGCAAAAACTTCTTCGGTATTATCACTTATGCGCTGCATAATATATTTTTCACTTGGCTGAATCGCCATAGTCCATTTATTTTCAGTGCCTATTCTTACCAAATGCGGCAGCGATACATCTTTGGTTTCTCCAACACTTTCGTTTGCCATTGAAAAGATGTTTCTTAGTGGTTGAATACGCTCGTTTTGTGTTAACGGTAGCTCATCAATTTCAACTTTATTAAGGCTATTAAATACATTGTAGGTTTTCATGTAATCGTACAACCCTTGATTCCAACCAAGGAAATATAGCAAACCAAAAAACACGATTAACAAACCCAAAATACCAAGTCGACCACCTGTATTTGCTGTTTTTCTGAACTTTCTTAAACCTAAAATCAAGATGATTATGCTCAACAGAATTATAAAAATGTATTTTCTAAAGAATAATAACACTGGTTGATAATCGTCCCTAAAAAAGAAAAGCAAAATGAGTAATAGTAAGCCAATAAAAATGGTTATTCGTTTTTGCTTTGCGCCTTTATTCCAATAGTTTTTTATCATGATTTCACATTCCTGCGTAGGCAGGAATCTTTTTGTTTTTAACTTAGTTTTAAAATATACTTGATGTGAGATTCCTGCCTTCGCAGGAATATACTACATTAGTCCCTTATCCTTTAATCTGTCTCGAGCTGATTTCTCTTCAGCTTTAGGCTCTGGCTCTTTTGAAATTTCTTTTTTTGCTTCTTCTACAACTTTGTTGTCCTTGTTTTTTAAATCTTCAATGAATTCTTTTCCTTTTTCTACAGCGCCTTCTACCAGTTCACCTATAGAATCACTTTTTTCCTCAACGACTTCTGTGGTTTTAATTACGAAATTGGCAAGGTATGTACCAATCAAAGTTCCTGTTGCGAAGGAAGCGAACGCAGATATTCCATTATAGCTTGAAAAAACAGCCAAAGGAGTTAAAAATTCAACTATTAGGGCTAGAATCAAAACTAAGAAAATAACAAATATCAATCGAGGTAAAAACGTTTGTTTAAATATAAAACCTTTAGGATTATCAGGGCTCATTTGTAGCTCCTTGCTATTCATCATTTTATTTAAAAAACGATAAGCACCATTGCCATTGGATTCTCTCCAGTATAAAAATATACCTAGTAAAATACCAATTATGAATGCTATGATATCTATTCCCATAATATTGTGTTTTAGGTTCCTATAAAATTAGTCTAAAAAACTTAAATATTGTTACTTATCGTCTCGATTACCCAATCCTGAAAGGATGCATCCCAAGTCTCATAATTTTTGTAAAACTGCTCTTTATCGTACCAATACAAGAAAAGCACATCCTTTGGTGCAATATTGATTAACAACTTGTGAATTAAGTCGCGGTGCTCAGCCGATAACGATGAATGTGGTTGATGCAATGCAAAATACATGGACTGATCTACCATATCTTCAATTTTGAAAGCGTTACTTCGTTCTAATTTTTCTAAATACAACTCAACTCCCATTACTTGTTTTCGAGCAGATATATCTATCTTATTAAGGTAGCTTTTAAAAAGCGCTTTACTGTTTAATATGTCTTTAATAGGATGCTCTGCTTCCTTTAGCTTACTGAATAATTCAAACTTTTTAATACGATCGTAATTTGGCGTTGTTACCATATACTCTAAATCGCACTCAATGATGATATGGTTTTTTAGTTTTTCAATCAGTTCGGGTTGTTCTATGTGATAAATCAGTACATCGTGTACCGTATCTTTTATAGCTTCTTTATAAGAATCTTTACTCTCAAAAACCACAATAGTTTGAATAAAATCCCTTAACAAATAAACACCACCAAATGCGCGGGTGTAAAACGAGCCCGTGGTAAAATGCAAAGGATGAAGATTTAAATCTCTATTACGCAAATCACCATAAGTTTTGGCAGAATCCAGCAGTTCTTTATGAATATTTTCGTCTATAAAATTATTGCCTGTTCTAAATTTATCTACAAGTTGAAGTTGTTCTCTTTGTTTGTCTTCAAGATTATCAATCAATCTAAAACTTATACTTATATCATCATATTTTAAGACATCCAACGGCTCATAAAACACATCAATATCCTGATCAAAATCGACACAAATGGCAGAATCTCTGGTAATATCGTTAATCTTACTCCCGTGGGTTCTGAAAATGTGTTGCATCATTTCTCTATCAAAAGAGTGAAATGGCAAATACACAGGTTTTCCTTTTTGTAAAGGTGAAATGATAATACCATGAGGATTAGCACCTCCATGATTTAGATAGTGTACATCACTTTTTTCTTCTGCCACTTCTGGGCTCCAGCCAATACCATCTATAGAAAATGATTGCAGCTTGGTCTCTTTAAAACCAAGGGTTTTTAAACATTTATTATAGCGTTCTACCAGCTTACCACTAACCGGTATAAGTTCGCTTCTATATAGATTTGCTTGTTTTAGTTTATTCATTGTATTGCCGCCTTTCGACTACGCTCAAGATGAACTTCAGCGGTAATCTTATTAATACACTTCGACTGCGCTCAGTGTGACATTTTTAATTTAATAATTTTTTTATCTCTGCATACTGCAACAACATAATGGTCTTTGCATCAATAATTTTTCCACTTGCCATCATTTCTAATGCATTTATAAATGGGATTTCTAGAACTTCTATATCTTCATTCAGACTTTCTAAGCCGCCTCCTTCATTGATTTTCATTGCATCAGTATATTCACCAACAAAACACGAAAAGCGTTCTGTGCTTCCACCTGGTGTTGCAAAAGCGCTAAATACCTTTGTTAGTTTTGGGATTTTATATCCTGTTTCTTCCAATATTTCTCTTTTCATGGCTTCTTCTGCTGAAGTATCATTGTCTTCTAACATTCCTGCTGGTACTTCTAATAAAAAACCATCTTCTATTCCATTCATGTAAGCAGGCAAACGAAATTGCTTTACTAAAATGACCGTTTGTTTTTCTGTATTATATAACAAGGCTGCCGCTGCATTGCCACGCTCTAAAACTTCCCAGGTATTGTTGACCCAATTTCCATCTTTTAATTGATAATTAAACTTTACCTGAGATAGAGTAAAGTACTTATCTGAAAGAATGGTTCGGTTGATGTTTTTGATGCGTTTGGTCATGCTTAATCAATCTTACCAAACCGTTCCCTAGCTTCAGTTTCAATATTTAATTGATCGATTCTAGCATCAACTTTACGTTTAAAGTCCGTATCTGCAATAGTCGCCACATTATCCAAGTAACGCACCACCTCTTGTCGCCTGATGTCACTAAAATCGAGACCTTTCATGTTGGCACGCATCAACTCTTGAAGCATTCCGAATTTGGTATCGTAATCTTTTTTGAAATAGACTTCTGGATTATTAAACCAATCGTCTTCTAAATCAAAATCTGTTAAACGTAAAGACACTGCCTTTTGAATATTTCGCACATCACGCGATGAAAAGAATGGAAATATCTTCTGAATCTCTGTATATAAATGCGCATAAAACATATGTTCATTGTCTTTGTATTTACTTGACACTCTCTCAAATGTGTCTAATACACGATCTTCGGTTGGCTTATCAATTTTTTCCAAGATTTCGCCTAGATTCTTTGCTACTTTCTGTGCATCGAGATAGGTATAATCACTTGGATTATTCATATTGATGAAATCTGGCATGGTATCTTCGAGCTTTTTCCACCACAGATAATCCTGATCTACAAAGTCTTTTTCATTTCGTGCACCATCAATTTTAAATCGTCCCTGCACACGCGAAATCACTGCCTTATCCAGCATTTCTGGCAAGTTGGTAAATAAACCAATAGAACTGTTACCATAATTAACCGCATAAGCTCCTTCGGTATATCTAAGAAATACACCAATCACTTCTTTTACACCTGCCGAAACCCCTTGTGTGGTACGCTCTTGAAGATTGTTCTCTGCATCATCAATAGGTGCAAAAATGAGTCGGGTTGGGTCTTGTAATGGTTTCATCCATTCTACCATTTTTTCAGCAGAACCACCTTGAAATGTTGAAATCAACGTATCTGGCATTGGGTGAAACAAAAACGGAATATTTAAATTTTCAGAATGCTCTTTCAAACGTGTCGCAATTGCAGCGATAAGCATACTTTTTCCTGTACCTGGAATTCCGTAGCCCATAAACACTGGCATAAAACCACCAAGCTCTTGAAAAGGATTCTTTTTGGCTTCAAAATCGTAGCTTAACAAACGTTCTGTTAGCCGTCTGGCAAAGTGCTTGGCATCCTTGTTTCCAACAATTTGTTCAAATTGAATTTTATTGAATTCTACACTTACTGCTGTTCCTGCGAATACATTATTCCAGCCATCAATGGTAAAGTCTGAATGTTCTAGCTTAAATGAACGATCTTCAATAGTATCGGTATATTCTAAAGTGCTTTTTCGCAGTTGAATTTCATCAATAAGGGCTTCAAAATAAACGACTGTAAAATCAATGACATCTTTGTCTGTTTTAATGATATCTGGAT
>JAGQZO010000195.1:7738-9370 GCA_020435515.1 Winogradskyella sp.
CATAATAGAACAATTGACAAGAAATGCCTTTTAAGGGTGATAGAAACGACACTTCTGGGATACCTGCAAACTTTTGCTTCATCACCGATAAATCGTCTGAAGCATGCGGTTTTAAATCGTGTAATATTTTGTATGCTGTAGCAAACAACATAAATGCCGTTGCAGTAAGCATTTTGCTTTCGTATTCGCGTTTTCCTGAATTATCTAAAGCCGATTTGTTTTCTGCTAACGTTGATAAACCCGAAGCATCATAATAGCTATCCTTAACCCAAATACCAAGTGTCAATCCTTCTTGAACCGCATATAGTGTTTGATTGAGATAGATAGGAATTGCAACCGACTCTGGTAATAATTTCTTTTTTAAGGTTAGTATCGTTTTAGAAACGGATGTCACAGAGACATTACTGCCATTATTAGCACGAGATAGATACAACAAAATGGATTCATCCTTACCATTGTTGTCTCTATTCTTAGCTCGCTGACTTTGCTCCCATTGAATAGATTTTAGGTAAGAGGTTGCTTCATCGCGAAGCATGTTGAGTTCATTTTGTTTTATAGGAAATGTTGAATTGTGTTGCATGTTTTTAGTTGTAAGTGTAAAGTGATAAGTAAAAAAGTTCTACTTTCCCAAAATCTATTCCCAAGAATCAAAAAATTCTGTAATGTCCACACCCTCATTGTCAATATAAATATTGTCCCAATAAAGATTAGAATCAGTTTTTATAAATACTCGATAGTAACCTGTATTATATCCTTCTAGATTTAATGTTATATTATTACTTGATAAATTATTGAATGATATGAGCGAGGCTTCAGAAACTTCTTCAATAGAGTAAGTTGTATTGGTTAGTAATTCTTCAAAATCTACATTTTGAAAACTATTTTTTTTTGCAACCGCTTCGATTAAATAAATATCTGAAATAACTTCTTCTGTTTGTGTTAGCTGAATACTTAGTGCATTTATTACAGGATTAGGATATGCAATAATAGATGCCGAAGTAAAATTTAATGGCATTCTTGTATTTGGATTACCCAAAAGAAAACCTTCATTGAAATTTGAAGATTTTGCAACAAGTCCTGTAACTATGTAAATATCTGTTGTGTTGTTACCTCCACCATCATCATTAGAACAGGACAGAATAAAAAATGTTACTAGTAAAATAAATAAATAAGATGTTTTTAATTTCATTTTTCAATTTTTAAATCAGAAACCTGAACTGGCGGAATCGCCAAATCATTCATAATATCTGGCGTTTTGTTATATAGTAATTGTATGATTCTGTGCGGAGCAAAAACATAACGTTGTCTAAATGGACTTGCCCATTTCTGAAAGGTTTGTTTGCTGAAAAAGCCTCCTTCCTTAAACTCGCTTTGTGATTTTAACTCATCTATTTTAAACGACACCACATACGATTCCAAAGGAATAGTTTTCTTTGCAATACCATCTAAAATAGCATGTGTTATGTCGTTCTCATCTTTTGCAAATACGTTGTGGATTGGTCCTAAATCAATTCGCTTAATCAGTTTTGGTAACACTTTAGGCAATCGCTTGTCTATAGCGTAAGCCATGGTACCCAAATTCATTTCACGATCGGATGTGTTCTTTAAAACCGAATAAATTTCGTCTTTATA
>JAGQZO010000196.1 GCA_020435515.1 Winogradskyella sp.
ATAATTTTCGAGATTTATTATTAAGATGTCCTTCTCTCAACCAAGGATTATGAATCTTAAGTATCTTATAGTTAATTCCAAATCGTTTTGCAAACTTAGAAAAATCAGTAACTGCTGTGTCAACCTCTACTTTGTAGGTTGGTATGTATTTATATAAATCACTTTTGTTGAAGTTAAATCCATACTTTGAAGGATTATTCAGGATCTCTTTTAAAGCTACAATTCTAAATACGTAACGGCCAGTTTCTTCACCAAGCAATAAATCGTAGTAATTGCTTACCCCTTGTTCTTCTAAACGTCTTGATATACCTGCATTTCCTGCATTATACGCAGCGGCTGCCAACGTCCAAGACCCTAACTGTTCTTTGGCTTTCTTTAAATACTTACAAGCAACTTCTGTAGCCATTTCTACATTGTAGCGCTCATCTACATTAGAGTTTACTTCTAATCCGTTCTCTCTACCAGTAGCTGGCATAATTTGCCAAACACCGGAAGCTTTTGCTGGCGATATAGCTGTGGGCACTAATCCACTTTCAATAACAGCTAGATATTTAAAATCGTCTGGCACACCATTCTTTTTTAAAATAGGTTCTATGATTGGGAAATATTTCTGGGCTCGTTTAAACAAAAGTAATCCATTAGATTGCCAATAGGTATTAACTAAAAGCTCTCTGTCCATTCGCTCGTAAATATCTGGACTTTCTACAGGCATCATTTCTCCTGCAAAGTTTAAACCCTCAGGCATTTCTAATGCATAAACATTATAATCGTTAACGATTGGCTCTTCTTTCCCTATGGTTTCATCTGATGGTGCTTTTTGCATTGAAAAAATAAAAAGACCTGAAATACAGATTAAACCTATTACTGATAAAATATTTTTTAAAATTTGCATGGCATTATTTTTTTACTAAATGTATAAAATCTATCGAATTATACAAATCTAAGACTCAATTAGTTTAGGTAGATTTTCATTAAACCAATTATACTTATTTATTATCATTATGTGTGTTCCTCCTTTGATAACGATACAATTCCCAGTGCAAGAATGCGGAAAGACCATGTCCTTATCTCCATGAATATATATAGCGTTAGGGTTTGGCTCTTCTTGCTCCCAACAAACAACTTGTTTTATTGCCCAATCTAAATACGCTGTATCATTAACAGAAAGGTATTTTTTATACAAGTCTACACGTTTTTTTATGGTTTCGCCTAGAGCATACTTAGCCAATAGATCTATGTTACTTACTAACTGTGTAGGTAAAATTTTGTAGGCTTTTGTATATTTTAGTATTTTAAGACGTTTTGGTAGTTCGTGATGCGATTTAACACTAGAGACTACAAAAAGCTTTTTAAGGTTTATAAACTTACTCATTTCTTGTACCACCATACCACCAAAAGAAACACCTAGCAAAACCACATTATCATGCTTTATAAACTCACACATACGCTTTGCATAGTCTTCTAGAGTTTCATCCTTATTAGGTATTTGCCATTCTAGCCAGTGGATTTTGTATCGGTCTTCTGGCAATTTTATATTCTCAAAAATTGTTGGATTAGCCGCCATTCCTGGCATAAAATAGACATGTATAATATTTGAGGCCATAACTAAACTTTCGTTTATAAATTTAAGTTTATAGACACAGAAAAGCGTTAAAGACTTATTATTTAACCTTTTAACAACCTTATCTTAAAACTTACGTCGATTTTTTGTACCTTTGCACTGCAAAACTATGTAAAATATAGTATCTACTTGCCAACCGCTAACTTAAAACAAAGAAAATTATGACTGAAACTGCTGAATTGATTGATAATGACTTTCTGCGTCAATATGAATTAAAGGTTGAAGACGATATGGCTGTTATTGAATATTCGTTGCAAGAACGCAAAATATTTTTAACAAAGATGGTAATTCCTGCACCTATGAAATCTGCAGAATTTGAAAAAGAATTTTTAGCAATGGTTTTTGATGATATTAAAGAAAGAAACATCAGTGTAGTGCCAACTAGTCCAGATATTGCAAAATTTGTTAGAAGCAATAGAAAATATAAACGTATGCTGCCTGTTGGCATCCGCATATAATTTGAAAATGAAACAGAAAAAAACCGAAACTTAATAAGTTTCGGTTTTTTTTATGATTTAATTCTCAATTTCGAATGGATGTCATCAAAAAAAGCGGGTATAATCATCAGAAACTTTCTCTAACTGTAATGTGTTATTTGTTAAAAAAAGTTGACCTTCATTTGTTATAATATAAGTATCTATATGTACTTCATTATCATCATATAGATTTACTTCGTTATTATTTAGTTCCCAAGTAAAAGATAAAGCGTTAGAAATTATTTCTCCTGAAGCAAACTGAGTACTTTCTGTATTAATCCCAGTATTATTAGATCCAAAAACCAGTCTAAAAGTAGTTGTAGACTCAATACTCACCTCAGCTTTTTCCCAAACACCTAAAATATTAACTTCTTTATCTAAATGCTCTTCTTCAGAACAAGACATTAACACTAAAGAAAAAAAGATTATTAAAAGTGAAGTGATTTTATAACTCTTCATATAATTACAAAACTTATTGTGGATAAATGTATTTGGAGCTATACATCAATTAAAATTAAATCGTTGAGGCACAGATTTATTAGACCAACTAAAATGCTTTAACTGAGCTATAAGTATTCACAAACTCAAAACGTACCAAACCATCTTCATCAATTTTGGTTAATTCTACTTCATGTAAAGTATTAACCAGTTCTGGATTCCATGGTGCTTTCACCTTAATGTAGTTTTCGGTAAAGCCATGAATATACCCCTCTTTATTTTCGCCTTCAAACAATACCGTTCTTGTAGTTCCTATTTGCTTTTCGTAAAATGCTCTTCGTTTTTTAGCCGAAAGGCCACGAAGCATTTTACTTCGTTTTGATCTTACTTTATTTGGTACAACACCATCCATTTCTGAAGCTTCTGTATTATCGCGTTCAGAATATGTAAACACATGTAAATAAGAAATATCTAACTCATTTAGAAAGTTATAGGTTTCTAAGAAATGGTCATCAGATTCACCAGGAAAACCCACAATAACATCCACTCCAATACAGGCATGCGGCATCGCTTCCCTTATTTTTGAAACACGATCTACATATAGCTCTCGCATATAACGACGCTTCATTTTTTTAAGAATATCGTTACTACCACTTTGTAAGGGTATGTGAAAATGCGATACAAAAGCTCTGGATTTTGATACCAAGTCAATCGTTTCATTTTTCAATAAATTTGGCTCTATTGAAGAAATACGAAGTCGTTCAATGCCTTCTACCTTATCTAACTCGGTAACCAAATCTAAGAAGGTATGTTCGTGCTTTTTATTACCAAATTCACCTTTGCCGTAATCACCAATGTTTACACCTGTTAAAACGATTTCTTTAATACCTTGTTCAGAAATCTCTTTAGCATTTTTTAGTACATTTTCCATAGTATCGCTTCGCGAAATGCCTCGTGCCAATGGAATAGTACAATACGTACATTTGTAATCACAACCATCCTGAACTTTGAGAAACGCTCTGGTTCTATCTCCTATTGAATAACTTCCAACATAAAAATCAGCTTCTTCTATCTCACAACTGTGCACTTCTCCATAATCGTTTTTGGTTAAGTCATTGAGATAATCAGTAATTTTAAATTTTTCTGTTGCTCCCAATACCAAATCCACTCCATCTACATCTGCTAGCTCTTCTGGTTTAAGCTGTGCATAACATCCTATGGCCGCAACAAAGGCTTCAGGATTTACTTTTTGGGCTTGCTTAACAATGGTTTTAAAACGCTTATCTGCATTCTCGGTAACAGAACAGGTATTTATCACATAAATGTCTGCCTTCTCGCTAAACTCAACACGATCAAAGCCTTCATCCTTAAAACGTCTCGCTATTGTAGAAGTTTCAGAAAAATTAAGCTTACAACCTAAAGTGTAAAATGCGACTTTTTTTGTTGGGTTCATTCTTGTATTTTTACCAAGTTGGCAAATTTACAACATATTAATTAGATGCAAAAACCTAGTAAAACCCTATTAATCAATCTTTTAATTTTAAGCACTGCTTTGTTTTCTTGTTCATCCAAAAACAATACCAATAAAGACCATCTGGTATTTAGGTATAATGAGCACAAAAATATAGGGTCTCTAGATCCGGCTTTTTCTAAAGATTTAGCAGATATCTGGGCAACGCATCAGCTTTTTAATGGCTTGGTACAAATGGATGACCAACTCAACGTAAAGCCTTGCATTGCTAAAAGTTGGGTAATTAAGGATAGTGCCAAAACTTATACGTTTAGTCTTAGAAAAGATGTTTATTTCCATAAGCATCAATTATTTGGTACTTCGACTTCGCTCAGCAACCAAGATTCTACAAGAACAGTTAATGCCTTAGATTTTGAATACAGTTTCAACAGGTTGAAAGACGAAAAACTCGCCTCACCTGGAAGTTGGGTACTTAAAAAAGTGGAAAGTTATTCTGCACTAAATGATTCCACATTTCAAATTAAACTAAAACAGCCTTTCCCTGCATTTTTAGGACTACTCACCATGAAGTATTGCTCGGTAGTTCCCAAAGAAATTGTAGAACATTATGGAGGTGATTTTAGATCTAATCCTATTGGTACTGGTCCTTTTAAATTTAAGCGTTGGGAAGAGAACATCAAACTCGTTTTTAGACGTCACAATGATTATTTTGAAACTGATAAAAAGGGAGAACAACTACCATATCTTGAAGCCATAGCCATTACATTTTTACCTGACAAGCAAAGCGAATTTTTACAATTTGCACAAGGTAATATCGATTTTGTTTCAGGTTTGGATGCCTCATACAAAGATGAAATTTTAACTGCTGAAGGTAAGCTTAGGGAACTTTATGCTAATGATGTTAATATGATTAGAGGATCATACCTCAACACTGAGTATTTGGCATTTTTTATGGAAACTGAGGTTGAAGAAATACAAGCTTTAAAACTCAGGCAAGCCATTAACCTTGGGTTTGACAGGACCAAAATGATAACTTATTTACGAAACGGTATTGGTATACCTGCTACTGGTGGATTTATTCCAAAAGGATTGCCTGGTTTTGATGATAGCATTGGTTTTGCCTATCAACCAGAAAAAGCAAAACAGTTGGTCTTAGAGTTTAAATCAGAAACTGGTATCCAAAACCCTGAAGTAACCTTAACCACAACAAGCAACTATTTAAGTTTTTGTGAATTCATTCAACGTGAAATACAGAAAATTGGCATTAATGTTAATGTGGATGTGATTCCTGCTTCGAGTTTAAAAGATGCAAAAGCCAATGGGCAACTTGATTTTTTTAGAGCAAGTTGGATTGCCGATTATCCCGATGCTGAGAACTATTTATCCTTGTATTACACTAAGAACTTTGCACCTAATGGCCCAAACTACACACATTATTCTAGTCCTGAATTTGATAAGATGTATGAAGCCTCCTATTTAGAAACCAATCCAGAAATGAGAGCAGACCTTTACACTAAAATGGATTCTTTGGTAATGCGCACAGCTCCTATTGTCCCCATGTTTTATGACGAAGTAGTACGCTTTACAAGAAAAGAAGTAAAAGGATTAGGGATAAATGCTACTAATTTATTGGAATTGAAAGCTGTAAAGAAAGGTAATTAGTGAAACTAACAATCGAAAGAACTTCTGTGCAACCCAATCAATAAACAGTTACACGCATCAACGAATAAACGTTTCAACAGTTATATCAAAATTTCTCAAAATAGTACAAATCATCACCACCTTCACCTTTTAATCGTCGTGATGAGATATAACCAGTGGTTAAATCTTCATTCAAGAAGAAAGAAAAATCATCACCTCTACTGTTTATAGGCTCTTCTAAAGATTTTGGTTCTTGTTCAGCATCATCAGAGTCTAGGTCGTAAACATAAATATCCAAACCACCTTTACCACCTCTTCTATCGGAAGTGAAATACAATTTGTTATCTGCACTGACAAACGGAAAAATTTCGGTTCGTGAGGAATTAATAGTTTCCCCTAAACTTGTCACTTCTCCATACGTTTTGTGATTAGAGACTGAAACTTTATACAAATCTGACTTCCCTTTAGTGCCCTTTACATCTGCTATAAAATAAAGCGTTGTTCCATCTGGACTCAAAGCCGGATGCGCATAGTTGTGATCTACTTCGCAGAATGGCAAAGTTTCAAAGTTTGTCCAACCTTTACCCTCTTCATATTCCGCACGTTGTATTTGTAAATTATAGGTTTCAACGCCTTTTAATTTGTTATCACCTTTATCAATTTGGTTGGTCGTAAAATACATATACCTTCCATCCTTAGAAAATGTAGCAGAAGACATATTGAAACGTCCCAATTCGGTTTTTACTATTGGTTGTTCATCTTTAATTTCACCATCATCACTTAATGGTGCTTCATACATGATATAAATAAAACCATCATACTTGTCTTTTATAGGTCGACCTCTTTTGGTGGTGAGGTTATGACTAAAAAATACTTTATCACCAACCACACGAGCTGCAAAATGATCTAATTCTGAGTTGATTTTCAATTTTTTTACTTCAACATCTTCACTTTGTGAAAATCCGAAAGTAAAACTCAATAAAACAATTAGTAGGGTAAATTTGGTTTTCATCTGTAAATAGTTAATTTTATTCTCTTCTGTACTGTTTAGTTTCTTCAAAAACATGTTCTAAAATGGCTTTATCCATGTCCGTTAATTCCTCATTTCGTCTAGACATAACAACTTCAGCTACTTCAAAAGCCTTGTCAGTTTTATAAGTTACAAAACCACTATGTCCTCCCCAAGAAAAGCTTGGCACAAAATTGCGAGGGAATCCACTTCCAAAAATATTAGCACTTACACCAACAACCGTACCAGTATTAAACATGGTATTGATACCACATTTGCTATGGTCACCCATCATTAGTCCGCAAAATTGTAAACCTGTTTTGGCAAAACCACCTGTTTTATAGTTCCAGAGTCTTACTTCAGCATAATTATTCTTTAGGTTGCTATTATTTGAGTCAGCTCCAATATTACACCATTCTCCCAATACTGAGTTTCCTAAAAACCCATCATGTCCTTTATTTGAATAACCAAAAATCACCGAATTATTAACCTCTCCTCCTACTTTACTATGTGGTCCAACTGTTGTTGGTCCATATATTTTGGTGGCTAACTTTAAGGTAGCATCATTACAAAGCGCTAAAGGCCCTCTGACGACAGTACCTTCCATAATCTCAGCATCCCTACCTATATAAATTGGTCCTGTACTGGCATTGAGTGTTACAAAATTGAGTTTAGCTCCTTTTTCAATAAAAATATTCTCAGGATTCAAAGTCTTTACCGTTGCAGGAATAGGTTCAGATTTTCTTCCATTTGTAACTAGGTTAAAGTCTTCTTCGATAGCTTCTCCATTTTTGGAAAAAATATCCCAAGTATGTTCTATTTTTAAAATGTCCCCTTCAAATTCAATGCCCTCAAAATTTGAAAAATCACTGACCTCTTCACCTTCTTTCGTAAAAAAAGCGATAACATCTTCACCTTTAAACAAGGCTTGGTTGTGTTCTAAATTTTTAACAAGCTCTACGACTTCCGTATTTGGCAAAAACGACGCATTGATCATGATATTTTCATCCATTTCTACCATTGGAAATTTATCTGATAAATAGTCTTCGGTGACGGTGGTTGTTGTATACTCTAGAAATGATTCCCATTTCTGACGAATAGTTAATATGCCTACTCTAATATCAGCAACAGGTCTGGTATATGTAAAAGGCAAGAGATTGTCTCTGTGCGGACCATCAAAAAGTATGTAGTTCATCTGAATTTGAATTTATGTAAAAATAAAAAAAGCCTTTCTACAAAAGAAAGGCTTTTTGAAATATCTAAATGACTAAGATTATTTCTTAAACTTAGCGTATTTGTTTTTGAATTTATCGATACGACCAGCTGTATCTACTAATTTAGACTTACCAGTGTAGTAAGGATGAGAAGTTCTAGAAATTTCCAATTTCACTAATGGATATTCAACACCATCAACCTCAATAGTTTCGTTTGTCACAGCAGTAGACTTAGTTAAAAATACGTCATCATTAGACATGTCCTTAAATGCTACTACTCTATAATTTTCTGGATGTATTCCTGCTTTCATCACTAAATGCTTTAAATAATTTCGATTTTTTCGAGGTGCAAATTTAAGTAAATTTTATAATTCTACAATCTTTTTAAGAATTTTTATTTCACCTTTTTAGTGTAACAATTTAGTATCTTTGAGTACTAACTATACAATTAACTATAAAATCAACCTTAATTATGGAAAATCAAAAATCTTCTTCCAAAAAAATTGCGATAAATTTTGGAATTATATCAGGTTTAATTGGTGTTACAATGGGAGTAATAAAGTATGTCATGAATTGGCACCTAGAACAACACCCAATTGAAATATTTTTAGGCATAGCAATTACTGTAACTATTTTAGTTATGGCGTTTAATCAGTTTAAAAAATCTTCTGGTGGATATATGTCTTTAGGACAATCATTAAAACTAGGTATGGGAATTATTTTAATTTCATCAATTATTACCATCATATTTGGCTATATCCTTATGAATGTTATTGAACCTGATATGCTTTCTCAAATGCAAGAAATTCAAATGGAGAAAATGTTAGAGGATAATCCTAACATGACACAAGAACAAATTGATGTTGCTAAGGAATGGTCTGATAAATTTTCTTCCCCTGGAGTTATTGCTGCAATGCAATTATTTATTGGCTTATTTTTTGGGTTTATAATAACTCTAATTGTAGGACTCGTGATGAAAAAAAGCGACCCTAACGCTGCTTAAATAATTTACTTATTTTTGAAGTCTATAATTAGACCTTTCAAAATATGAACATATCAGTAGTTATACCACTACTTAACGAAGAAGAATCTTTAAAAGAATTACACGATTGGATTGTATCTGTGATGCAATCCAATTCGTTTTCTTATGAGATTCTGTTTATAGATGATGGTAGCTCTGATAAATCTTGGCAAGTCATTTCCCAACTTGTAGAATCCAATACAAATGTAAAAGGTATTCGTTTTCTAAAAAACTATGGGAAATCCCAAGCTTTACATGCTGGTTTTGCTGCTGCGAAAGGAGATGTTGTTATCACCATGGATGCCGATCTTCAGGATAATCCTGATGAAATCCCAGAGTTATATAAAATGATAACTGAAGATGGTTACGACTTAATTTCGGGCTGGAAAAAGAAGCGTTTCGACTCTGTTATTTCGAAAAATTTGCCATCTAAACTTTTTAATTGGGCTGCTAGATGTACTTCTGGTGTAAAACTGCACGACTTTAATTGTGGGCTTAAAGCTTACAGCAATACAGTAGCGAAACACATAGATGTCTATGGAGAAATGCACCGTTACATACCTGTGTTGGCAAAAAATTCTGGGTTTACCAAAATTGGTGAGAAGGTCGTAAAACATCAAGCTAGGAAATATGGACAAACAAAATTTGGAATGAACCGTTTTATCAATGGCTTTTTAGATCTTATAACAATATGGTTTGTATCTCGTTTTGGCAAGCGCCCAATGCACCTTTTTGGCGCACTTGGTGTTGTTATGTTTATCATTGGTTTTGGCTTTGCCTTTTATCTGGGTTTGGATAAATTGTTCTTTAACCCAACAGGACGACTAATAACTGATAGACCTCAATTCTACATAGCGCTTTCTACAATGATTATAGGCTCGCAATTATTTATTGCAGGCTTTTTAGGTGAATTAATTTTAAGGACAAAGCGTCAACAACAACGCTACTACATTAAGGAAGCATTAAATGTTGAAGATAGCGCGCAATAATAAGCTATATTTAGCAATGCATATTTAAGATTTTTTACCTTTGTGTATTAAATACGTTTTACCCATGATTTATATAAAACCTGAAATACTAGAGCGTGTAAACACTTGGTTAACACCGACATTTGACCAAGACACACAAGACCAAATTAAAAACATGATTGCTTCTGACCCTAAGGGATTGGAAGAAAGTTTCTACAAGAATTTAGAATTTGGAACTGGTGGAATGCGTGGTATAATGGGTCTTGGCACCAACCGAATTAATAAATATACGCTTGGTAAAAACACGCAAGGACTAAGCAACTATTTAAATCAGGTTTTCTCAGGTGAGCAAGTAAAAGTAGCTATTGCCTACGATTGTAGACACAACAGTAAAACTTTTGGGAAAGTCGTTGCAGATGTGTTTTCTGCCAATGGTATAAAAGTATATTTGTTTGAAGATTTAAGACCAACTCCCGAATTGTCTTTTGCGCTTAAACATTTGAATTGTCACTGTGGTATTGTATTAACCGCATCTCACAATCCACCTGAGTATAACGGCTACAAAGTATATTGGCAAGATGGTGGCCAATTGGTGCCACCACAAGATAATGAAATCGTTAACGAAATAAACAAACTCGATTATTCTGAAATTAAGTTTGAAGCCAATCCTGATTTAATTCAATATATTGGTAAGGATGTCGATGATGTCTTCATTGATGCTTCTATTAAAAATGGAAGTTTTAATACATCATCTGAAGCTAAAGAAAATTTGAACATCGTTTTTACCTCGCTTCATGGTACATCTATCATGGCGATACCTGAAACCTTAAAACGCGCTGGTTATACCAATGTAAATATTGTTGAAGAGCAAAAGGATCCTAATGGTGATTTCCCAACAGTTGTGTCACCCAACCCAGAAGAACCAGAAGCCTTAAAGATGGCTATGCAATTAGCCGAAAAAGTAGATGGAGATATCGTAATTGGTACAGATCCAGATTGTGACCGTTTAGGGGTTGTAGTTAGAAATTTAGAAAACGGATTGGTGATTCTAAATGGTAACCAAACCATGATTTTAATGACTGATTTCCTTTTAAAACAATGGAAAAACCAAGGAAAAGTCAACGGTAAACAATTTGTAGGCTC
>JAGQZO010000197.1 GCA_020435515.1 Winogradskyella sp.
AGTGCATTTTTCATGGGATTTGTTTCTATCATTTACCTCATTTTTGCTCCACAAATCATAGCATGGTTTACACAAGAGCCAGAGGTAATTAAAAATGGAGCACTGTGTCTTAGAATTATAGCCGCTGGTTATGTGTTTTATGGCTACGGAATGGTCATTATAAATGCATTTAATGGTGCAGGAGATACTAAAACACCAACGTGGATTAACTTTATTTGTTTTTGGTTGTTTCAATTACCACTGGCTTATATCACTGCATTAACTTTAGATATTGGGCCTTTGGGTGTTTTTATTGCGATAACTCTAGCTGAGGTTTTAATCACTGTTTTAGGACTGATTTGGTTTAAGAAGGGTTATTGGAAAACAACTCAAGTTTAAGGTGGTCTCCTTGTATTTTTTCTTAATTTTAAATCAATAATACAAAAGCTATGTCAAAAGAAAAGTTAGGATTAAACACCATTTGTGCTCATGTAGGTGAAGTAAAGGATGAACAGTTTAAAGGAGCAGTATCTCCAATGTTTTTAAGCTCTTCATACGAATTTTTAGATGTGGATGTAAAACGTTACCCACGCTACTTTAATACACCAAATCAAGAATATCTAGCAAAGAAAATTGCGGCTTTAGAACATACAGAAGCCGCCTTAATTTTTGGTTCAGGTATGGCTGCGATTAGTCATATGTTTTTGGCTTTTCTTCAAAAAGGAGACCATTTAGTGGTTCAGAATACCTTGTACGGAGGAACCGTTAACTTTATTAAAGAAGAGTTTCCAAAATATGGTATAGAATACACCTTTACTAATGGTTATAAGGTCGAAGATTTTGAGGCTGTAATTCAACCGAATACAAAGCTCATTCATATTGAAACTCCTTCAAATCCATTATTGACCATTACAGACATAAAAGCCATTGCCGAGCTCGGAAAATCCAAAAGCATTTTAACTTCAATAGATAATACATTTGCTTCTCCAGTGAATCAAAATCCGATTGATTTAGGGATTGATATGGTAATGCATTCCGCTACAAAATATTTTGGTGGGCACAGCGATATCTGTGCAGGTGCTGTTGCAAGTTCTCAAGAGCATATTGATAGAATCTGGAATGTGAGTAAAAATCTAGGTGGAAGCCTTAGCGATATGACCGTTTGGTTATTAGAGCGTAGCATGAAGACTCTAGGCTTACGTGTAAAAACACAAACCAAAAATGCTATGAAAATGGCTAAGTGGCTCAATAAGCATCCAAAAATCAGCAAGGTCTATTATCCAGGTTTAAAATCGCATCCAGAGCATAAACTGGCAAAATCCCAAATGAAAGGTTTTGGAGCCATGCTCTCTTTTGAGTTGGTAAATGGTCTTGATGCCTATCAATTTCAAAAATCGTTACAACTCATTAAATCGTCTATGAGTTTAGCAGGTGTAGAAAGTACGGTGATTTCACCACATCTAACCTCGCATGCGCTTTTGTCGCAAGAAGAGCGTGACAAGGTAGGTATAAGTGATCAGTTGATTAGATTTTCGGTGGGTATTGAAGATGTTGAGGATTTAAAACAAGATATAGATAATGCTATAGCTGCGCTAATTTAGGCTTTGGTTTTCTGGAGTCTGTTGTAAAGCTAATTCCAACCTGAATCCTATTGAGATTGTTTTTTTTAATATGCTGCTTTAAATACCCAATTTGTAGTTGGGAGTGACTTGTTACATTGAATCCAAACCCGGTATAAAATCGGTTTTCGTGAAATACCTGATCTTGAAAGTTTACAAAAGGTTCCTCGGACACATTAATATAAATAGTACGGCTTAAGTTATATTTCAAACTCAACCGATATCTAAAACGATTCTGAAGTTCATTTCTGTCTGTAAAGTCTAAAAAGCGTTGCTCTAACCGTGCTCTATGTTGAATACTTAGTTTAGATGTGGAATGGCTAAATGTGTACTGTTCACAAAGGCGGTGTTCGTGTATGTTGGGTTGATGGTCAAACTCAAAAACAGTATCTATGTCTAAGTAGGCATAGACTAACCCAACGGTTTGATTATTTTTTAGATGGTAGTTACCACCCAATGAAATAAAAGCTAGGTTATAATTTGAAGAGGGTTCATAAAAGCGCAATTCGGCCCAAGGACTAAGACTAAAACGCTCACTTAACCTATGCTGACTACCGTAGGTGTACCAAGAACCCAAATAGTTTTCTGATGGACCTTGGGCTATTAGGTTGATTGTGGTTAAACCTACTAGTGCAATTGATAGTAGAATTCTCATGCGATTTAATATCTAGAAACTTGAGAATTAATATTCAGTTATAAAAATGAAAAAGAGGAGCTCCATGAGAGCTCCTCCTAGTCATGGAATTATTAAACGTGGTCGTTTAAATGATGGTGTTCATCAATTAATGGACCTCCTTCTATAATTTGTTCAGAAGCTTCACTTACAAATTTTTCAAAATTCAAGTGGAAAGAATGTGCTAGTTGTATAGCTTTACTAACATAAGCTCCTTTTTGTAGCCAAGTATTCATAGGGTCTAACATTTCTGTTGGAACATTAGGAATATATTTTGGCATATATAATCCGAAAATTGGATGTTGTTCATAGTCTACGTTATCTAATTCACCATTAAGAATAGCAGTAATCATTGCTCTTGTATATTTTAATTTAATACGAGAACCCACTCCGTAAGGGCCGCCACTCCAACCAGTGTTTAGTAACCAAACATTAACACCGGCTTCTTGCATTTTTTTACTTAACATCTCGGCATATTTTGTTGGGTGTAATGGCATAAATGGTTCGCCAAAACAAGCAGAGAATGAAGGAACAGGCTCAGTAATACCAGCTTCTGTACCAGCTACCTTTGCAGTATAACCAGAGATGAAGTGGTAAGCCGCTTGACCAGGAGTTAACTTAGATACAGGAGGCAATACACCAAAAGCATCACAGGTTAAGAAAAAGATATTCTTAGGATTATCTGCATAAGAAGGATCTTGTATGTTGTCTATATGATAAATAGGATAACTTACTCGTGTGTTTTGGGTAATGCTACTGTCCATGTAATCTACCTCACCATTATCTTTAAAAACAACATTCTCTAAAATGGCACCAGGCTTAATAGCTCTATAGATGTCTGGTTCTTTTTCTTCGGTAAGGTCAATAACTTTAGCGTAGCAACCGCCTTCAAAATTGAAAATTCTATTTTCAGCAGTCCATCCATGCTCGTCATCACCAATTAATTTTCTATTAGGATCAGCAGATAAGGTGGTTTTCCCAGTTCCTGATAACCCAAAGAAAATGGCAGTCTCACCATCCTCACCAACATTTGCAGAACAGTGCATTGGTAAGACGTTTTTATCTACTGGTAATATCATATTTAAAGCAGAGAAAATCCCTTTTTTAATTTCTCCTGTGTAAGCTGAACCACCAACTAAAGCTATTTTTTTAGTGAAGTTTAAAATTGAAAAATTACCTTGTCTTAAACCATATTTTTGAGGTTCTGGGCATTGGTAACCAGGTGCACAAAGTACTAGCCAATCTTCTTCAAAATTTTCTAGTTCTTCCGCTGTTGGTCTTAAAAACATGTTGTAAACAAACATATTGGACCATGGAAATTCAGTTACGGTTCTAACTCCCATTCTGTATTTTGGATCTGCGCAAACAAATCCGTCTCTTACGAAGATTTCTTTGCCACTTAAGTAGTTTTCTATTTCGCCCTGTAGGTAATCAAAATTCTCTGGAGATATGGCTTTGTTTGTTTTTCCCCACCAAACTCTATCCTTTGTGTAATCGTCTTTTACTAAAAATCTATCTTGAGGTGAGCGTCCTGTAAATTTTCCAGTATTAATGGCTAATGTACCATTTGCAGTTTCTTTTCCCATACCTTTTTCAATGGTAATGGCCTGTAATTCTTCTGGCGAAAGGTTCCAATGAGTTTTGGTGTCTTTCAGTCCGTACTTTGTAAGGTCTCTAGTTTTCATAATCGGATCTTTTAATAGTGTTTTCATGAGTTAAAAATTTTAAAATGGCCAAATCATTGGCACTAGTAATAATGTTGTTATTAAGAAGAGTAGAAGCAATGGTGCACCTACTTTTACGTAATCAATAAATTTGTAGCCACCTGCGGTCATGACCATGGCATTGGTGGTTGTACCTACAGGTGTTAAAAAAGCTGTTGAGGCACTAATGGCTACCGCAATCATAAACGGTGCTGCGGAGAGGTTTAGGGTATTGGCTGTTATAATGACTATGGGTGCCATTAAAACCGCAGTTGCAGAGTTGTTAATAACTTGGCTAAAGGTTGTTGTAACAAGAAATACACCACCCAGCAGAACAATTGGGTGCATTCCTCCTAACGCATTTACCAAACCATCTGCAATAAGTTTTGCAGTTCCTGTTTTTTGAAGTGCAATTCCCATAGGAATCATAGCGGCAATCATAACCACACTTACCCAACTTATACCTTTATAAGCTTTTGATATGGGTACGCAACCTGTAATTAAAATGATACCAGCTGAGATAAGAGCTACAACTGCACCTGGCACAACTTCTAGCACTAACAATCCTATCATAAGCAATAGTGAAAAAAGAGCTATGTAGGATTTATAGGTAATATTAGTAATGGTCTTTGCCATACCTTCTGGGCTACCAATAATAACCAAATTTTCATGATATGATTGTAATTGTTCAATATCGCTCCAGATACCTCTTATTAGGAAAGCATCACCAGCTTTAACCACAATCTCTCTGTCGGTAAAAGGTTTATTGTTTCTAGAAGCTGCCATAAGCTGTACGCCAAATCGTCTAAAGTATCTACCAATTCTTAGTTTTCTGCCTACGAGTGTAGAGTTTGGTGTTACTATAATTTCGGTCATACCCACCTCTTGGTTAATCAAATTATTTCGAAGCTCATCAGCAATGGGCTCTAGAGGTAATAGTCCTAATCTAAATTTTATCATTAAAGCGTTTATAGCTTCAGTAGTGCCTTTTACGGTAATAATGTCGTGATATTTAAATTCAGTTTCGTTAGAAGGAAATTCAATATAAGGGTCGTTACCTTTTAAAACATTAGGATGACGACGCTTAATACGTAGAATTGAAACATGATGGTTGTCTTCAAAATTCCATTCTCCCATGTGTGTGCCTAGTAATGGTGATACAGAGCGAACACGTAAACGGTAATAATCGCCTTCAACTTTATAGGCTTCAATCCATTTATGAAGCGTGGTACTAATATCCACAGGTTTGTTGTTGGTTTTATTGCTTGGCAACAATCTGTACCCAATAAATCTAAAGTACAACAATGCTATTAATAAAAGTGGAAGGCCAATGAGTCCAAATTCAAAGAATGAAAAACCCTCTAAACCACTTTCTAACATGGTATTATTAACAATAATATTTGGCGGTGTACCTGTTAAGGTTAATAAACCACCAGTATTTGAGCCAAAAGCTACAGGCATTAAGAGTTTTGATGGTAGTGTTCCAATACTCCATGCAGAAGAAATAGTAACTGGCATTAAGGTAGCCACTGTACCTGTATTGCTAACCACACCAGAAAGTAAACCTGAACCTAAGGTTGTAATCAACAGCAATTTTGTAACACTTTTTCCAGCTATTTTTATAAACTTCTGACCAGCCAAGGCTGTCCAACCTGTTTGAGATAAGCCTTCTCCTATAATAAACAAGGCTGCAATCATAATAACTGTTGGGTTGCTAAAACCACTTAAGGTTTCCTGTAGGTCTAAAATTCCAAAAAGAAATAGACTGAGCATAGAAAGTAGGGCAATAATATCTGGCGTGAATTTTCCCCAAATGAAGAGGAGAATTGTAATAGTTAGGATGACCAGCATTAGATTCATAAAAATTTGTGCTTTAAAATCTAGTGTAAAGTTACAGGCAATGCATACCAATATTTATGACGAATGTCATGCTTTTTGGGAATTACGAATTATTCAATTATTGATAGATAATAGAATATAAATTCAAGGAAAATACAAACGAAACCGTTTGCGAAATAAAAAGAAAATGAGAATCTATATCCTTTTTAATATTTTTGACATCAGAGAAAAATAAAAGATAGATGAAATTAGACATTTTAGCCATAGGAGCACATCCAGATGATGTAGAATTAGGTTGTGGAGCTACAATTGCAAAAGAGGTAGCAAATGGCAAAAAAGTAGGTATTATAGATTTAACTAGAGGCGAACTAGGTACTAGAGGTACAGCACAAACTCGAGATGAAGAATCTAATGAAGCCGCCAAAATTCTTAATGTAGCTATGAGAACCAACATGGATTTTGCAGATGGTTTTTTTATTAATGATAAAGAGCATCAAATAGAATTGATAAAAGAAATACGAAAGTATAGACCAGAAATTGTGTTGTGTAATGCTGTTGATGATAGGCACATAGACCATGCAAAAGGTAGTAAGTTGGTTAGCGATGCATGTTTTTTGAGTGGATTGATAAAAATTGACACAAAACACGACGATGAGGATGATTGGCAAGAACCTTGGAGACCTAAAGTAGTATACCACTACATACAATGGAAAGACTTAGAACCAGACATTGTTGTTGATGTTACAGGCTTTATAGATAAAAAGATGGAAGCTGTTTTAGCTTATAAAACACAATTTTTTGATCCTGATAGTAAAGAGCCAGAAACACCGATTTCTAGTAAAAACTTTACAGATAGTATTATTTACAGAGCAAGAAATGCAGGAAGGCTAATAGGTACAGAATATGGTGAAGGGTTTACCGTAGAGCGTTATCCTGCAGTAGATTCTTTATTTGATTTAAAATAAGTAAAGAAAACGTTTTGTAGAAAAAGGTAAATAATTTACATTTGCAATCCAATTTTAAATGGTGGTTGTAGCTCAGTTGGTTAGAGCGCCTGATTGTGGTTCAGGAGGTCGTCGGTTCGAGACCGATCTTCCACCCAAAAAGACAAAGCCTTTCAGAAATGAAAGGCTTTTTTTGTTTGTCTATATAAAGCAACTATTCAGTAGCTTTATCAACAATTGGTTTGTTTTCTCTATTGGCAATTTCCCATGCAGTATAAAAAACCAAACGAGCTCTATTTTCTAATAAATCATATTCAATCTTGTCTGGTGTATCGCTAGGTTGATGGTAATCATCATGCGTACCGTTAAAATAAAAGATTACTGGGATGTTGTTCTTTGCAAAGTTGTAATGGTCAGATCTGTAATAGAAACGATTAGGGTCGTTATCATCATTAAATTTATAGTCTAATTCTATGTTGCAATATTTTTTATTTACTTCTTCTGAAATGTTATGTAAATCAGTACTCAACTTATCACTTCCTATAAGATATACATAGTTTCTGTCTCCTTCTTTTCGTTTTGGGTCTGTTCGACCAATCATGTCAATATTTAGGTCTGCAACAGTATTTTCTAGAGGGAAGATAGGGTCATTATCAGTATAATGTCTAGAGCCTAAAAGTCCTTTCTCCTCACCAGTGACATGCAAGAATAAAATAGAACGTTTTGGGCCATGACCAGCTTTTTCAGCTTCTTTGAACGCCTCTGCTATTTCTAATATTGCTACAGTACCAGAACCATCGTCATCGGCACCATTGTATACCTCACCATTCTTTACACCTTCGTGGTCTAAGTGTGCAGAGATTACCAAAATTTCGTCAGGTTTTGTTGAACCTTTAATGAAAGCCACAACGTTTTCAGAAGTTATCTCTTCAGATTTATTTTCTATTGCTAAGCTTAAATTTGTTTTAAGTTCTTTTGGTTTTTCATCTTCTAAAATTGATGGATGCAAGGCCTTCGCAAGATTATCATTAACCATTAACATCATCATTTCTGCTTCATTACTTTTAAGAGATAAACGACCTGATACTCCGCTTTCAGCTTGTCTTTGGTAATAAGGTGCATATCTCACGAACATATTTGCGTCTAAAAGAATTAATCCTTTGGCACCATTTTCAATAGCAGCATCTCTCTTGCTCGACAGAGATTGACGTCCATTGGTCCATTTAGTATCTTCTGAACTTCCTGTTGTTATGTAGTTGCCATTGGTATCTTTTGGCTCTCCCGCTTTAGCCAATACTATTTTATCTTTAACATCAATTCCTTTATAATCCGAATAGTTTTCGGCATCAATACCATAGCCTACAAATACGATATCTTGTGTATTGATTTCAGTATTGCTAGAAGCTCTTAAGACAATATGGTCTTCAAAACTTTTAAAACTTGTACCGTTTACTGAGATTTTTGCTTCAGATACGCTTTGCTTTTCTAGGGGCACTTCTTGAAAATAATCATCATCTCCTAAAGGGGATGGGATTTCTAATATTTGGTATTGATTTTTTAAGTACTCAACAGCCATTTTTTGTCCTTTTTCGCCAGTTTCTCTTCCTTCAAATTCATCAGACGCATATTTGTAAAGCATTTCTTTGAGCTCTTCCTCTGTAATTGTTGAAGCATATATGGTTGGATCAACTATTCTTGCTTCATTCGTATGAACTGATGAGGTATTGCTTTTTGAAGAAGTTCCGCAATTAGTAATTAAAAGGGCAGTAACAAAGACTAATACTATTTTTTTCATTTTATGCGTTTTTGTTTGATCATAACAACTTTGAATAAAATTACGAAAATCGAAATTACCAAAGCTATTAGGTTATTTTTCTTTAGGCAAAGTTTAACACTAAATAATTTCTGGTTTTAAGCGCTCTGGTGAGTTGGCCAAATACCAAGCCGTGGCAAAGATGAGCTTTGTTCGCTTTGCGAGCAAAGGATAATTTATTTTATCTGCTGTATCTGTTGGTTTGGTGTAATCTTCGTGCTCTCCATTGAAAAAGAAAACTACAGGAATACCTTTTGTGGCAAAATTATAATGGTCGGACCTGTAATAGTAACGATTTGGGTCATTTGTTGCATTAAATTCATAATCTAAATTTAAATTCACAAAATTGTAATTGGCTTCTTGAATAATAAAATGGAGCTCAGTACTTATACGGTCTGCGCCTATAACATAAATATAATCTTCGTTGTCCTGATGTCTGTTATCTACGCGACCAATCATATCTATATTTAGAGTGCTTACCGTATCTTCTAATGGAAATATAGGATTGTTGGTGTAATATCTAGAGCCATGAAGCCCAACTTCTTCACCTGTAACATGAAGAAATACAATACTTCGCTTAGGACCATTACCATCTAGTACTGCTTTTTTAAAGGCCTCAGCCATTTCAAATACAGCAGCTGTACCAGAGCCATTGTCATCAGCACCTGGATAAATTTTGCCATCTACAACTCCCTCATGATCAGAGTGTGCGGTAATGTAAATATATTCATCAGGAAATTCTGAGCCTTCGATGTAAGCAATGACATTTTGTGAGTCATTTAAACCTTCAGGTAAAACCGATTTAGGCACTATTTGATAATAGTCTGGATGGGTTTTGGGTGGCTTTATTCCTAATGAATCGTAATAACTTCTTATGTAATTACAGACGTCGTTATGGCCTTCTTCTCCAGTCATACGACCATTATATTTTTCCGAAGATACTTCTTTTACATATAGTTTTAGTTCACCAGTAGTAATAGTACTTAAGTATTTTTCAACAACCTTTTTATTATCGTAAGATATGCTGTCTTTTAATTGTTCGATCTTTTCACTATGTCTTAATGTAGCGCAAGAACCTACGAGAATAAGTGCAGAGGCAACTAATACTTTCATCTAACTAATACTTATTGTAACTTAAATTTTGAACTAAAAATCTGTCATTTATTCTTACACGAAAAATTTGGGTTATAACAGATATGTATGTAACTATTTGATTTTGTCAAAAATAAGTTAAAAGTGTGAAATAATTTCTTACAGTAAGTGTGAAATTTTATAAATCTTCATCAATATCTATGTCTTCTAATAATTCTTTAGAATCTTCTAGATTTTCTTCATCACGCTGCTCTAATTGTTCTGTATTACCAACTTCAGAAGTATAATAAATACTTTTATAAATAGTTAGGGCTAAAGCAATGATTACCATTAAAAATATATACTGTATAGATTTGGTTCTTGTTTTATCTTTTTTGGATATAAATACAATTAATAAGCCGCATAAAAAAGCCACTATAATTGGAATTACTGCAAGATTTGAGAGTGGTGTAACGGCTAAAATGACTGCTAATACAGCAGCAATAAACCCTAAAATGATAATTATTTTTTTTCCCATGATACTAATGCTTTAAACCTGTTGCAGATTTTATTTTTAATTCGCCATTACCAACAGCAATTTTAAACTTTGCATAAACAGGAATTTTATTTTCATCGGC
>JAGQZO010000198.1 GCA_020435515.1 Winogradskyella sp.
ATTCTTGAATCTCATTTGCATTACCAGGTTCTTGCCCACCAAATTGATTACATGGTACTCCAATAACCACAAGTTGTTCTTTGTAATACTCATGCAACTGTTGTAATTCTCTATATTGAGGGGTAAATCCACACTTTGAAGCCACATTAACAAACAGAATTTTTTTTCTTTTAAAGTTGGATAAGTCTATGGGCTTACCTTGTAAGTCATTAATTTTTATATCATACAAAGGCTGTGTTGATTTTTGTGCAATATTCTTATCTGTTGTAGTTAAAGTGCCTACAAATGCTTTTAATGGATTCATAATCTAAATTTTAAAACTAACAATCCCACAATCCATCTCAAATACTTGGCCAGATAACGAAGAAGCCTTTTCCGATAGAAGGAACGTTGCCATATCTGCGACTTCTTCAGGTTGAAGGTATTTTTTTAGGGGATGGCGTTCGGTCATGTTTTCAATCATTCTTTCGTTGCGCAACAATTTGGAAGCTAAATCCGTATTCGTAACTGTTGGTGCAATAGCATTAACTCTTACTGTTGGCGCCAATTCTGCACCGAGTGATTTGGTTAGACCTTCAATGGCAGATTTAGAAGCCGCTACACTTGCATGAAATGGCATGCCCAATTTAGAGGCTACCGTACTAAAAAGTACAATAGACGGTTTATGACCATTTTTTAATACGGTAAGGTATTTTTGAATGGTTTTTACCGCTCCCAAAACATTAATTTCAAAATCGTCCCTGAAATCATCAAGACTAAGACGATTTATAGGTTTTAAATTAATGCTTCCTGGGCAATACACCAGTCCATCAGCAGTTTCAATGTTTGGTAATTCGTCATTGATAACATCGCACTGATGGTGCTCTAAGTTAGTATGAGTCTGGCTAGGCGCAGTTCGGCTTATGTTTATAACTTTATGCGAAGAAAGCAAAGATGAGACAATTGCATTGCCAATACCTTTGCTTCCTCCAATAACTATAATGGTTTTCATAACAACTATATACTCGTTAATAGATGCTTGCCATGAAGACGTTTTTCTATTTTTCGCTTAATGGCAGTAAGTCGTTTCATGGTATCCATTATACGTTGATCCTTGTTCTTTTTGTAGATTTCGTTTAGGCCCAAAATAAGCGACTTTGCTTCTCTAGAGATTTTTACACGATCGCTTGTAGATAGGGACTTTCTTTTTTCTTGCTCAAATTCCAGAGCTCTTTTTAAAATATCCATAGCTAATTATTTATATAGTTTTGTAATTCAACAATTTTCTCTGGGCTATTAAATATACCGCCATAATAGGTAGTTACTGTAGATGAAGTGTCATCCTTAACACCTCTAGAGGATACACAAAGATGCTTAGCATCTATAATTACGGCAACATCTTCAGTTTCTAGTACAGTTTTAAGTTCATTGGCGATTTGTTGTGTTAATCGTTCTTGTACTTGAGGGCGTTTGGCATAGTATTGCACTATTCTGTTCAATTTAGATAAACCAATCACTTTACCCGAAGATTTGTAGGCTACGTGTGCTTTACCTATGATTGGGACAAAATGGTGTTCGCAGTTAGAATAAAATGTGATATCTTTTTCTACCAGCATCTGATTGTATTGATACTTGTTGTCAAACAGTGCCACCTTTGGTTTGTTTTTCGGATCTAAACCAGAGAAGATTTCTTCAACATACATTTTGGCAACACGATCTGGTGTTCCGCTTAAGGAATCATCCGTTAAATCTAGGCCCAAGACATCCATTATCTCTGAAAATAGAATTGAAATACGCTGTTTCTTTTCATCATCAGACATATCGAAAGCATTTGCTTTCATAGGTGTGTCTATAGTAGTGAATAAATGATCATCACCAATATCTTCAGTTGAAAATCCGTTTAATTTTTGACCATTTTTTTTAGGAATTGCATTTGTATTCATAGCATCTTTTTAATGTGCTGTCTTTAAGTACTCCAAGCTTAAATCAAAGCACGAGTTAACGTTTTGAAATAGAGTTGTTTGTTATTGTTCGTTGACGCGAACATTTAAATCTGCCTTTGTCAAACGTTCTTTTATTTTTGTGTTTAGTCGCTCTTCCTTGCACACGCTCTCTCCACATTTTAAAACTACTAGGTTTCATCTCTCGGAGCATTAATTCTATGACATCTTGTTCTTTTAGTCCAAACTGAAATGTTATAGCCTCAAAAGGGGTTCTATCTTCCCAAGCCATTTCAATGACTCTATCTATATCTCTTTCATCCAAAGTCATATAGTTGTAGGCATAGAAAATTGCATATCATATTTTACCTTTTCATCAAGTAGCTTATCAAAAAATGCTTTATTCTCTCTAAATGTTTTGCTATTTCTGAAATGAATAAAGCGACCTTGTGCGTGTAAACTAGAGCCATTCACCTTGTAAATAACAAGTTGATAGTATGGAATAATCCAAGTAAAATTTTTCAATCCTTGATTTATCATTACTAAAATACCTTTGGGTCTCAATTCTATATTTGCATAATTAATATCAGAAACGGTATTCATCATGCTTTGCATGTTTGGGCTCACTTCATCAATAATCATACGCTTAGATCCTATACCCTTCATTTTCAATTTCTGTACCAAACTAAAGGGATTGCCAACTAGGTCGGCAATAATTTGCTTGTGTTCAGGATTGTGATGTGTTGTATTTAGTATCATAACACTGTAAATATACAAATGTTTAACTTTTTGATTCAATAGTTAAACAAAAATTAACAGAGAATTATGAAAGTAAAATTCTACAAGGTAAACTGAAGTTTAGTCGCTTTTTAAAAGGCGACTTCTATCTTG
>JAGQZO010000199.1 GCA_020435515.1 Winogradskyella sp.
ACAGAAGTACACTACAAATGGGAATCGGCAATATTCCTAATGCGGTTTTGTCTAGACTTACAAATCACAAAGATTTGGGATTACATACCGAAATGTTTTCGGATGGTGTTATTGATTTAATATTGAGTAACGTCATTAACGGGAACTATAAAAAAATTAACAGAGGTCGTGCTTTAACTACCTTTTTAATGGGTTCTAGAAGATTGTACGATTACGTAGATGACAATCCGTTTGTAGAAATGAGAGCCTCTAACTATACCAATAACGCTGCCTACATAAAACAAAACCCTAGAATGGTTGCTATCAATTCAGCAATCGAAGTTGATGTTACCGGACAGGTTTGTGCAGATTCTATTGGTTCTAAGATGTACTCTGGAGTTGGTGGACAGATGGATTTTATAAGAGGTGCATCTCTTAGTGATGGAGGAAAAGCTATTATTGCTCTACCTTCTGTAACTCGTAAAGGTGTGAGTAGAATTGTACCAACGCTACAGCCAGGTGCAGGCGTAGTTACCACAAGAGCTCATGTGCATTATGTAGTTACGGAATATGGTATTGCTAACTTATTTGGAAAGACAATAAAACAACGTGTAAAAGCCTTAGTGGATATTGCTCACCCAGATCATAGAGAAGCTATTGAAAAAGCTTATTTTGAGTTGACGTAAGCTCTATTATTTGAACCAACCAAACAAACCACCTTTACCTTTAGATTGTTTAAGGTCTGGTTGCTCATTGGTTATCATCTGATAGATTTCGCCCCAACCTAGGATACCTCCAATATTTCTATCGTCTATAAATAAGTCGGCATGGATTTTTCGGCTTCGGCTGTAATCAAACTTTTCTTCAGGGAAACTTGCATTAACAGCGTAGAATTCGATACCGTTTTCTTTACAGAAATCTACAGCTTCTTGGAGCCTTGTACCGCTTCTGTAAGTCCATAGTATAAGTCTGTGTCCGTCTTGTTGTAAACGTTTTAATGTTTCAAAAGCAAAAATCCTTGTTTTCCCAATTTTAGGATAAGCATCCTCTACTATCGTACCATCAAAATCTACCGCTATTATTAATCTATCCTGAAAATTCATGCCATCAAATCAATTAGGGGGCAAAGTTACAACAATGTGTCATTTATACAAGACTATGTTGCGTCATGACTTCTGGTTGTTCTATACCCATTAATTTTAAAATGGTGGGTGCAATATCACCTAAAATACCATCCTTAATCTCTTTAAGTTCTTTGTCTATTAAAATGATCGGCACTGGGTTAGTTGTATGAGCTGTATTTGGTGTTCCGTCAGGATTTATCATAGTTTCGCAATTTCCATGATCTGCTATTAAAATGGTAGTGTAATCATTTTCTAAAGCTGTGGTAACAACATCTTTTACGCATTCATCTACCGCTTCACAAGCCTTGATTGCAGCTTCCATAACACCTGTGTGCCCAACCATATCTCCATTGGCAAAATTTAAACAAACAAAATCTACCTCACCTTTTTTTAATTCTAGTACCAAGGCATCTCGCAATTCATAAGCACTCATTTCTGGCTTTAAATCGTAAGTAGCGACTTTTGGTGAATTTCTTAAAATTCTTGTTTCACCTTCAAAAGGTTCTTCTCTTCCACCTGAAAAGAAAAACGTAACATGAGGGTATTTTTCAGTTTCAGCAATTCTAATCTGTTTTTTGCGATGCTTTTCTAAAACTTCACCTAAAGTTTCCGATAAGTTATCTTTATTGAAAACTACATTTATTCCTTTGAAATTATCATCATAGTTGGTCATGGTTACGTAATGCAAATTCAGCTTGTGCATATTATACTCATGAAAATCTTCTTGCGAAAGTGCTTGGGTTAACTGACGTCCTCGGTCTGTTCTAAAATTAAAGAAAACAACAACATCTCCATCTTTTATTGTTGCCACAGGCATGTCATTCTCCATAACCACAAGTGGTTTAATAAATTCGTCCGTAACATCTTCTTCGTAGCTTTGTTGAATGTCTTTTAGAACATTTGTAGTCTGTGTTCCTTGTCCATGAACAACAGCATCATAAGCTAGTTTAACACGTTCCCAGCGTTTGTCTCTATCCATAGCGTAATAACGGCCTGTAACGGTGGCTAGCTTACCTGTTGTCTTAGCTAAATGATCTTGTAATTCTGAAATAAAGCCATATCCTGATTTTGGATCTACGTCTCTTCCATCAGTAAACGCATGAACAAAAACATTTTTTAGACCAAAATCATTTGCAGCATCTAAAAGTCCGAAAAGATGTTTTATGTGTGAGTGCACTCCACCATCACTCACTAAACCAAGTAAGTGAATATCCTTTCCGTTAGCTTTAGCATATTCAAAAGCATTCTTAAGGACTTGTTCTTCTTGAAGTGTTTTATTTTTAACCGCTAAGTTAATCTTTACTAAATCCTGATATACAATTCTACCAGCACCAAGATTCATATGCCCTACTTCGCTATTTCCCATTTGCCCTTCTGGCAAACCTACATGTAAACCATCTGTACGTAAACTAGCGTTAGGATATTTATTATATAACGAATCAATAAACGGAGTCTCTGCATTATCGATTGCAGAAACTTTTGGATCTGGTGATTTTCCCCAACCATCTAATATCATTAAGATTACCTTCTTGTTCATGTTGTTTTGTTTATTACTTCAAATATAAGGTATAGTATACGACTATAATTCTGGATTAAAAAAATTTTAAATGTTATTTAATTTTAATGCTATATAATATTGATTTTTAAACAGATAAGCGTTTTTATGAAAGCCTTAACAGATTTGTTTTCAAAACGTTAAATGTATGTTATTTAAAATTTTGAAGTGTAACAGAAAAGAAATAATGTCGTCTCTTTAGTATAATCAAAAAACAAATCAGTTAATTTAAAATCTTTCATCATGAAAAAAACAGCAGTAGTTTTGGCCTTAGCATTGGGCTTCTCAATCACAAATTTAAATGCATCAAACGATCTTTTAACTTCAACCAAAAACGAAGTAACTGTAAAAACTTTTGAAGTAAGTCCTCTTTGTAAGGCTGTAGCCACAGGAGATGTTGAGCTTACAAAAACTTTAATAGAACAAGGTGCAGATGTTAATGCCAAATCTAATGGTATGAGCCCTATTCACTATGCAGCAAAATATAATCGAGTAGAATTGATTAAAGTATTAATTACAGCTGGTGCAGATGTACATAAAACCTGTGACTTAGGCTACACAGCTTTAAATCATGCAACAAAAACAAATGCCAAGGAAGCGGCACAGTTTTTGAAACGCTTTAAAAAGAAATCGTCTAATTAAGGACAATTATTTGAGTTAGTTAATTGGAAATGCGTCTTAAATATTAAGACGCATTTTTGTATTTTCTAATAGCTTCTCTAATTTTTTCAATCCTATTTTCAGGGTCTGGGTGAGTGCTCTGAAATTCTGGAACACGATTTGGGCCAGCAGCAGCTTTTAGTATTTCCATAACACCAATCAATTCTTCTGGGTTATAGCCAGCATCAATCATAAATTTCACACCTAATTCATCACTTTCTAACTCATCTCCTCTTCCATTTTTTAGAAGTTGTCCTTGTCCAATTTGTTGTGCTACACCGTCCATATCTATTGCACCAGCACCCATAACAATGGTTTGCCATTTTTTAGAATCTGTAATACGTTCATTAGAATGCTTACCAAGAACATGACCTATTTCATGACCTAAAACACCAGCAAGCTGATCTTGGTTTTCTAATTTAGAAAATAAGGCATATGTTATAAAAATCTGTCCGCCTGGCAACGCAAAAGCATTTATAGTGTTTTCATCTGCCAGCAAATGAAAATCATATTGATAGGGTGTATTTTTAGCTACACTATTATTTACAAGTTTATTCCCTACATCATCTACTAAAGCCTGATATTGGCTGTTAGGGTGCAAACCTCCGTGTTGCTGCGCCATACCAGGTGCACTTTGCAAACCTATGGCGATTTCTTGATCAGGAGATAATGAAATGGCTTGTACTCTTCCAGTGTATGGATTTGTTTCTCTTTGACTCCAGTTTCTTATAAATGCAAAAGCTACTACAGCCAAAGCAATTAAAATTCTAACTTTAAAATTACCTCTTCTCATTATGATTGTCTTAGTATGATAAATTTACAAAAGTTATGACATATAATTTCTGAAAAAGTCATCACTTTTAGTTTTGGATTTTTAAAAAGATTAATTTTACAACAACGAAAAATTGCGATGAACTACGAGTTTAAAATACTACCTCATTCAGAACTAGAATCCATAGTTCCTTTAGTGTATGAACTAAACCAAGGTAAAATAGATAAATCTGTTCTATCATCACGGTTTAATGAGATGAAGAATCAGAATTATGAATGTGCTGTTATAACATTCAATAATGAAATAGTTGGTGTTACAGGTTTATGGTTTTGTACACGTCATTATTCTGGTAAATCTGTAGAAGTAGACCATGTTTATATAAAACCAGAGCATAGAAATAAAGGTTTAGGTAAATTATTTATGAATTGGATTCATACCTATTGCAAAGAAAAAGGTTATGAATCCATAGAGCTAAACACCTATGTTCAGAATTACCCTTCTCATAAATTTTATTACAATGAAGGTTTTCAGATACTAGGCTATCACTTTCTAAAAAAGATATAGGCTATTTTAAAAATTCTAAATCAGAATTTGTTGGGATTTCATAGGGCTCTTTACCGTATTCAAAAATTCTGGCATCTAAATTACCTTTTAACATTATGTTATCTCCTTTTACTTCTACCCAACTTCCCTCTCTAAGTCCAATTACGGGTTGAGTATTAAATGCATGAAACTCTTTGATTCGGGTTTCTCTAGTCTCTCCCATGTGTTTACTATTTGGGTCTGGGTCTAAATAGTGAGGATTAATATTGAATGGCACCAAACCTAAAGTCTTAAAGCTTGGTGGATAGACGATTGGCATATCGTTAGTGGTGTTCATGGTAAGACCACAAATATTACTCCCTGCACTTGTGCCTAAGTAGGGCGTACCATTATTTACTGATTCTTTTATAGAAGTTAAGACGTCATTTTTATATAATTGATTTACTAAAACAAAGGTATTTCCACCTCCAGTAAAAATGCCTTCAGCCTCTTTAATTGCTTTCTTAAGATCTTCAAATGTATGAATGCCTCTTACCGTCTTACCTATTTTTTTAAAAGGCTCAGCAACCTTGGCTGTGTACTCATCATGAGATATCCCACTTGGTCTTGCATAAGGAATAAATAAGATTTCATTTGCAGATTTAAAGTGACCTTTTAATTCATCTAAAAGATATCCTAAAGGACCACTCCCATGAACTGTAGAAGTACTTGCTATTATGATTGATTTCATATCACAAATTTAATATTAATAGTTTTAAAAGTCGAAATGACGGTTCCTTACTTTAACAAAGATTTATTAATCTCTTTTTATGAAAATTGTCGAATAAGCACGAACTTTATAATTCAATAATACCAACATGAAACATATACTACTTGTAATAAGCTGCTTTTTAACCATTTCCATTTATAGTCAAGATGTTGAAAGATTTTCTGTAAATGGGAGAATTTCGGTAGCTTCTGAGGATAAAGAAGGCGTTACTGTCTATAATTCCTCATCAAATAAGGGCA
>JAGQZO010000200.1 GCA_020435515.1 Winogradskyella sp.
TCCTAAAATTCTTAGTGTATACTCTCCCGTTAGATCTTATTACAGCAGTATAATCACCAATCACAGATTTATCTAATTTATAAACTCGATTTAAGACATCATTTCCTTCAACATTTTCGGTATAAATTAGTTCATCTTCAAAATAAAGTTCAACTTTCATTTTATTAGTATCTAGACCAATCTTTGAAATGATAAGCAACTCTTCTTCAGGTCTTATAACAGGTTTGTAAATTTTATTCTGTGTCTCTGTTAGTATTGTAACGCTTTTGTTTTTAACTTCTAGGTTAACAACGTCAATTTCAAAATCTTTACTGATTTCTACAGTATAGATCCCATTTTTAAGCTGACTAAAATCAAAGAGTTTAACTAGATTTCCGCTATGCTTAATGCGACCGTTAAAAATAACTTCGCCTGATGCGTTAATAACCGAAAGATTATGCCCTTCATTTACAAATTTAAATGTTGAAAAATCCTTTAAGGTCTCACTCGCGTAGCTTGTATATGTTCCCAACATCATCACTACTACCAAAATACTTTTAATTAGTGTTTTCATCTTTTTCCTTTTTTAGGTTAAACTTAATTAACGTTACAAATGTATGATGGTAATAGGTTGCTAAAAACAAGGATTTTGGCATATTTGTATGCTTAATTAACCTCAAATAAAAATTAATACGCCAATATGGTTAAAATAGCATATAATAATGATAATTGTATATACATTTGGTTTTTATTATGCCGTAACTTTGTATAAAATATGTTGCATGAATACAAGGAAACCTATTTTAGAAAAAATAAGCCCAGAATTTGGGAGTTCTATGCGAGTAATAAAGCATGGTGCTTATATAGGTGAGAAAAAACCGTTTTGGCATTTTCATCCAGAAATAGAATTGGTTTATGTTAATAAAGGAAAAGGGAAGCGGCACATAGGTAATCATTTATCCTACTTCAATAATAGTCAACTTTTACTTATAGGGTCTAACTTACCACACAATGGTTTTACAGATAGACTTACAGTAAATGGCACCGAAACCATCGTGCAGTTTAAACCAGAGTTTTTGGGTGAACATTTTTTTGATATTCCAGAAATGGGAAAAATCAATGCGTTATTTGAAAGGGCCAAAAGCGGAATACTTTTTGGCATCCCAACTAAACAAAAACTAGGGAATAAAATTGAAAAGTTATCCGAGAAAGAAGGATTTAAAAAAATTTTAGTCCTTTTAGAAATATTACACAGTTTAGCTAAGTCAGAAGATTATACCATACTAAATGCAGATGGTTATAGATTTGAAACTGAACCACAAGACAGTGCTAAAATCGATACCATTTTTAAGCATATTAATGAGAACTTTAAAGAGCACATAAGTTTAGATGAAATTGCAGATAAGGTAAGTATGACAGTGCCTGCATTTTGTAGATATTTCAAAAAAGTAACAGGAAAGACATTTACCAAGCTCGTTAATGAGTACAGAGTTGTACATGCTACCAAACTACTTACCGAAAGCCAAATGAGTATTACTGATATTAGTTTTGAATGTGGATTCAATAATTTCTCTCATTTTAATAAACTATTCAAAGAGTTTACAGGCAAAAGTGCCTCAAAGTATAGAAGTGAAGTAAAGTTAATAGTTCAATAAAAAGCTAAAGAAATGAAAAATAAAATAGATGTTGCGATAGAATATTACACAAAGCAAGGGAACGAAATCTTAAATAAAGTAAATGCCAAAACCAATATTACGGCAGATGAACTTATAAAATATGGGGAAGAAATGGCAGTTATTGAATATAAACTAACAGCTCTAGAAGTAGCAAAAGAAAGTTAGTTTATTTGTTACCTTCCCACTCAGCAAAAAACTGATTTAAGTAATCTTCCATAAAAGAATGGCGTTTCTCTGCAATACGTTTAGCAGAGGTGGTATTCATCTGGTCTTTTAGCAATAACAACCTTTCGTAAAAATGGTTAATGGTTGGCGCTTTAGCAGCTTTATATTCTGCTTTGGTCATATTCAGGTTTGGAGCAATATCAGGATTGTACAAAGCACGATTTTTAAATCCTCCATAATTAAAACAACGAGCAATACCTATTGCGCCAATAGCATCTAATCGGTCTGCATCCTGTAGAACCTCCATTTCTCGAGAGTTAAAAGAAGCATCCAAATCAAAAGAATTTTTAAAGGACATATTCTCTATAATTTGTGTTACATGTTCAATAACAGAACTATCTACATTTTGTTTTAATAGAAATTCAGATGCTTTTTTTGGCCCTATTGTTTCGTCACCATCATAAAATTTTGGGTCTGCAATATCATGAAGTAAAGCTGCTAATTCAACGACCAGAAGGTCTACTTCTTCATGTTTTGAAATGAGTTTGGCATTACTGTAAACACGTAAGGTATGAAACCAATCGTGTCCTCCTTCAGCATTTTTGAGTGTTTCTTTTACAAATGCCTTTGTAGATTCTATTAACTCAAGGTTCTCCATTATACGATACTACTTTTTATTTGAGCTTCAACAATACTAATGAGTTCAAGCTTATCTTCATAATGATTAGCTTGAATAGGTTTGTGAACTAAATAAGAAATACGAGCGCCTGTGCCCATTGGAAATTTACCATACTTAAGTGTTTTCCATGAATTATTGATGGTAATAGGAACAACTAAAGCATTTGGTGCATGCTTTATCATGGTAAGCAAGCCTTTAGTTTTAAAAGCTTTTGGTTTTCCATCCCTACTTCTAGTGCCTTCAGGAAAAATGACAGCTGCCCACTTGTTTTTTTCTATTCGTTTTGCAAAATCTTCAATAGCTTTTATGGAGCCTAAGGCATCTTTTCTATCTATTAGCACAGAGCCACCATGACGCAAATTATAAGAAACGCTTGGTATGCCTTTGCCTAACTCTTTTTTACTGATAAATTTTACATGATGTTTTCGCAAATACCAAATTAAAGGAGGTATATCGTACATACTCTGATGGTTAGTAACAATAATTAATGGTATGCCCTTTTCTATAGTATAAGGGTTGGTAAAGGAAAATGTAGTTCCCAACACATTTAGACAGCGCATTATAAAAAATTGCAACCAATCTACACTTATCTTATGTGCTTTGTAGCCAAAAACATTGAAGCAAAGCCATTGTATAGGGTGAAAAATAACTAAGGTTAGTCCAAAGCAAATAAAATATAGAACCGTAAGTGGGTAGGCTAATAGTTTTTGCATACTACAAAAGTATATCAATGACCATTAAGCACAAAAAAACCACGAATTAATTCGTGGTTTTAACTATTATTTTTTGCTTCTTAGCAATGCTCATTGTAAGCATCCATAAGATTTTCTGCAATTAATTCTGCTGGTCTGCCCTCTATGTGGTGACGCTCTAGCATGTGTACCAATTCACCATCCTTAAACAATGCCATACTTGGAGAGCTTGGTGGAAACGGAATCATATATTCTCTGGCTTTTTCTGTAGCCTCTCTGTCAACACCTGCAAAAACGGTTACTAAATAATCGGGACGCTTGGCATTTTGTAGGCTCATACGAGCACCAGGTCTTGCATTTGCTGCCGCGCATCCACACACTGAGTTTACAACAACTAACGTTGTTCCTTCTTTTGCTATGGCTTGGTCTACAGCTTCAGTTGTGTGTAATTCTTCAAAACCTACGTTTGTTAAATCTTCGCGCATTGGTTTTACTAATTCTGCTGGGTACATATCTTTAATTTTTTGATTAACACTCTTGAAGTGCAAAGATAATGAAAATAGTAGGTATTGTTTTTTATTCAGTAGATAGTTTATATCGAATGATTGATAACGTCAATACTGATAAAGAACAACCTATTGGCTATTAAAGCTAAGCAAGAAACCATCAAAAGCTATACCCTCATCTAGTAGTAATTCTGAAGAGTCGTAAAGTGCTATTCTGTAACTAAAATTAACTTCATTTACTACTAAATAAGCATCTTCACCAGTTGTTGTAAGGATTTGATAATCATAAGTGCCCGAAGGTAGACCGTCATAAGCTACATTAGCCGAATTATTATTATCTACTGTAAGTACCCAGTTATAACCATCAAAATCCCAGGTAATGAGACCAATTTCAAAATCATCATCAACACCGAGTAATCCACCAGAAACATTAACTAATGAAAATTGCCCATCCAGTAACCCTTCATCATTATTATTTTGATTGTCATCATCATTGCCACAGCTGAGCATAAAGATGCAAAGTATAAGATATAAATAAGTAGATTTCATAATACTAATATACTGGTTATATGTATAAGACGTATTTTATCTAAAAGGTTGCACACAAAACGTAACAAATTTTAATTTCGTCCCACTAACAAATAGTATATTTGGTTAATACTATAATAATAAAATAGATACATGAGTTTTGCAAAATGGATTGGAGGTGCAATTGGTTGGTCTTTTGGAGGGCCAATAGGCGCCATTATAGGTTTGGCCTTGGGTAGTTTTATAGATAATCTATCTGATAATGGAACACCTTTGATAGGCGAGCGACAAACAGGTAAAAGTCGTCAGCGAGACCCATACCGTGAACGACCAAAACAAACCCGAAAAGATCAAAGACCACAAACCCAATCTGGTGATTTTGAAGTGAGTCTACTTATTTTGGCTTCTATCATAATTAAAGCTGATGGCAAGCAAGACCAAAGAGAACTAGACTTTGTTCGACAGCAATTTAGAAACATGTATGGAGCTGAACGTGCCAACCACGCCTTTGAATTATTTAAGCGTATTTCTAAGCAAAACATATCGATGCGCCAAGTATGTATGCAGATTAAACAGATGATGGATCATGCATCACGTTTGCAATTGCTACACTTTCTATTTGGTATTGCAAAGGCTGATGGTCATGTGGCTGAGGTAGAGATTAATCAAATCTACACCATGTCTGGTTATTTAGGTATTAGCAGAAAAGATTTTGAAAGTATTAAGGCTATGTTTTATGATGCAACCAATAATGCTTATAAAATTTTGGAAGTAGATAAAACAGCTTCAGATGATGCTGTTAAAAGTGCATACCGAAAAATGGCCAAGAAATACCATCCAGATCGTGTAGGCCACTTAGGAAAGGAACATCAAGAAGGTGCTGAAGAAAAATTTAGACAGGTACAAGAAGCTTACGAGCACATTCAGAAAGAGCGTGGGTTTAAGTAGATGGAATTAACAAAAAAATTAAAACCTCATAAACAATCAGCTTATGAGGTTTTTTAATTATGGAGAATCCTGACTATTCGTAAATATATTCAATATTTGAATCTAATTCATCCTCGTAGTAATAGATGGCTGTAGCTGGGTAATTATTGGAATTATATGTGTATTCAAATCTCTCAGTGTAAACAATCCCTGATTGGTCATCATCTAGTTGAGTCATATTATTATTTGCACCGTAAATGTCAAATCCATATTCTGTATTATCAAAAACAAGGATAATAGTTTCTATTTGAGCAATATTTTTATAAATACTATTCTTATTATCATATTGAAAATTTTCAATTGAGTCTGTGTCTGGATAAGCAGAGCTTGAAATGTTTCCATTTTGCACAATGTAATTTGTTGTTCCAGAAGGTTCGGTTTGGGATGTAAAATCTCCTCTGAAATCATCTAAACTAAAATTAGAACTTCCTTCTTCATAATTTATTACACTTCTAATTGCAACATTTTCACCATCAATATCAAAAATAAATACAGTGAAACTAGAGAGAATTCCGTCGTTTCCATATTCTAATGTAACATATTCCATTAGTTCACCATCTACATAATCATTAATACGTGTTATTTTATCGTTTGTATATTCAAAGGTAGCTTCATAAGTACCATCAGATTCTGTTTCATTTATACTTAATAATTTGTTACCATCATAGCTAAAAGTTTGCATGTATGAACTATCATCATCATAATTATAGATGATTTGTTTTATTAATGTATTATCAGTTGGGTTGCCACCGTCATCATCATTTGAATCTGAATCACTAGAGCAAGCAAAGGTTAATAACAATAGGCTAAATAATAAAAGTACTTTTGATTTCATTTTGATGAATTTAATAATAAGGCGAAAAAGTAACTTAATCGAAAAACTTTTCAAGTCTTTTTTGAAATTTTAATCAGAAAAAATCCTTAACCCAACAAAGAATGTTCTTGGACGGTTCGGCCCATAAACAAAGTCAGAATCTCGTGTTGGCCCAGTATCAAAATCATCTTGGTAGCTGTTAAACAAATTTTGTATACCACCACTTAACTCAACGTGAAACTCTTTTTTAAGGTCAAGATGATAGGTGAGTTTCGTAGTTAAATCAAAGAATGATTGGGATTCAACTAAATTTATAAAACCAGACTCACCCACAACAAAGGGAACCGTCATTGGCCCTGTGTAATTGCCGGTAACATCTAGTTTAAAGGCTTTATTGATAGTCCAATAAGAGGTTAAAAAGCCATAAACATTTGGTGTGCGTACAAATTCATCAATACTAACATCTGTTTCGTTTGGTACAGAACCGTCCGCTTCAAATAACACTTGATTTTCTTCATATTTGGCATTTTGAACCGTTAATCCTGCTTGAAAAGCTAAACGTGGGCTTGGAACCACGTTAAGTTCAATATTTGCACCTGCAACGTAAGCACCAGAGCCGTTTCGGGTTTCTTCTAAAATAGAACCATTCGGAAGTGATGTACCTGTGCTTACAGTAGTAAACGGATTTTGAAGTGATGTATAAAACCCTTCAATAAGCAGATTGGTTTGGGTTTTGCCAAAGCTTTTGGTATAATCCAAAGATGCTGTGTAGGCATTTGAAAATTCATTTTCCAAGTCTTCACCTAAAATTACAAAACGCTGTTCTCCACCAACGGAAGAAACGTGTAGGTCTTCATTGAAGGCTTGAGGTGCCCTAAAACCTCTGGCGTAACCACCTCTTAACTGAAGTTTATCAGTAACGTTATAAAGCAAGGTAATACGTGGACTCAATATGGTTTGTGACACTTCAGAAGTTCTTGAGACGTCCTGAATGTTGTAAAAACCATTAACGTTAACGTGATCGAGCCTAGCGCCCAAAAGTGCGGTAAATGCCTTTGATGGTTTCCACTCATACTGTCCGTATAGTGCAAAGCTATTCACACGTTGGTCTACAACTTTGTTATAGCCTAAAATTTCATCATCGGTATCATTCTTTTGGTATTCCATTCCTGTGGTAAGGACATCATTGTTTTCAAAATCATGGCTAAACTTTGCACCACTTACAAATGCTAAATCCTTTGTAGTACCGAAAGCGTTGTTGGCTAATTCAAAATCTTCTGGTGCAGTACCTCCACCCAAACCACCATAGTAGCTATCTCTGTCTGTATGCTG
>JAGQZO010000201.1:0-10347 GCA_020435515.1 Winogradskyella sp.
CAGAATCAGTATCAATTTCATTCAATAAATCATCTACTTGAGCACTTGAAATTTGGCATACCAATAGCATAACGAGTATAAATAAGTATCTCATATTTTTAAATAATTAAATAATATAGATTATTCTCTTCCTAGAAGGATATATAAATTATTGCTTTACAAATCGTTTAGTTTCTTCTCCACTTTCGGAAGAAATTTTAACTATGTAAAGGCCAGTTTCCCAATCAGCTACATCTATTTGAGCTAAATTATTAGATACTATAGATTGTATAAAAACCTGCTTGCCTAGTATATCGAATATTTCTATAGCTCCTTCGGTGATAGCAGAGTTAAACTCAATATTCAAAATTGAATTTGAAGGGTTAGGATACAGTCTTAGACTGTTTCCTTGTTCAAACTCATTAACTCCTAATGTACTCCAAAAAGCGACTCCGTTTTCAGATCCATCTCCCGTGTATTCAAACGGAGGAGCAACATTTATAAATGTTCCTACGTCCCAAACACCAGCAGCAACAGCTACACTTTCTCTTTGGTGGCCAGCACTTCCCCATTGCATATAATCTATCATAGCTGCACTAGATGCAAATGAAGCACTTGTGTATAAACCAAATTCGCCATCAGCAGGAGCAAAATTTACAGAGCTTCCAAAGCTAACTTCTTCTCCTGGATCTAAACTTGTAACTGCAGTCATTGAGCTTACTTGACCATAAGCTGGAAAATTACAAAGCCATAAACCAGAGATTGGTTCGTTTGAACCTCCAAAGTTTTTCAGAGTTACAGAATTTGTGGCAGGATCTAATCTTAAAATTCTTACCTGTGCCGAAACACTTAAGGTAAAAACTATTGCAAATACAGCGGTTGCCAATATTTTTAATGTGTAGTTTCTTTTCATAATGTTTGCTTTTTAGTTGATATTAATTATTGATTATAGTGCATTGGTCTAATTTTACCTGTTCTAATAAGTCGTCATAGCCAATAACACGCCCTTTTATTTTTACTTTTTCATTCTTATCTAATGAGGTTTCAAGATTGTTAGCGAATTGACAGAATACCTTGTCATCAATTGTAATATCATTACTATTGATGTCTGTTATCAATCCTGAAACTTCAATAGTTTTGTTTAAAAATTTTTGCTCAGCGGCAGTAGAATTTTCAGAAAATAATTGGTTGATTTCTGCAGAAGATATCGTGAATTCAGCTTGTTCATTTTCAATATCCCTATGATCTTGATAAACATAATTATACCCTACAACAGTTGTTATTATAAGAATTATTATTAATGTTATCCAATTACGTTTCACGGCCATTATTAGTTACAGTTATTAAAATATTGTAGCCTATCATCATCACCTACAATAAAATTGACTTCAGTTGTATCGGTGCAATTTTTAATTTCTTGAAGTATCCAATTATTATTACATAATGGTAGAGCAGGGACGTCAATTATTATTTCTAAATTATTACCTGAACCAGAAGCAATCCAGGTGCCATAAGTAGTTGTGCTACTCCAATAAACGGACATAGTACCATCACTAAAGAAATTAAAATCGTAATTATAATAAGCATTGTCATAGTCAATAGCATTACGTTTTAATCGATTAACATTCCAGTTAGGGCAACTTGTCAGTAAATTTTCAATTTCAGAAATCGTACAGTCATCACAATCATCATCACTATAATCATAGTCATCATCTTCATCACATAAATTAATAGAATAGTCTATCACTATTTCCAACTCATCAAAATTGTTGATTACAAATTCAGAATTGTCAAATAAGATTAATGTTAAAGGAAAATTTAAGGTGGTTATATTGTCTTCATCAAGATCATCTATGAAATCAAAAAGTTGATTATCGTTTTCAATTGTAATAGTTTCTAATAGCTCATTATTTGGGTTAAATATTGAAGCTTCAATAGGGAATATAAAATCAATGCATTCAATATCATCATCGTATTCATTTTCTCCATTACAACTATCAGTGTACGACTCAAATTCTGCCAAAGTGGCTATGGTTACTTCTGAGTAATCTGATAAAACAATTGTAATAGGGAACTCAATATTTAAATTGTTATCAATTTCAGACTGGTCAAACACACACTCAATAACGGCATAATCACTCGCCGAATTTACGTCTATTTCTACACCATTAACATTAACAGTGTAAGGAAAAGCAATATCAAAACAATTTGCTCTGTCTACTATATTATCTAAAGATCCATCATTAGAAGCAGTTCTTTTTATAAGTGCAGCTATGTTTGTATTGGCCTCTAAAATTTCCTCATCGGGTGTTTGAATAAACTCTCTTTCTTCTTTTCTACAAGACGAAAAAGCGAAAGTGATAACAAAAAGGATTAAAAATGTTTTGAGTTTCATAATGACTAAAGTTTTTAGTGCCATTTAATATATAACAACTCACTTTTAAAAACTACTGAACTTTTTTCAAAAAAATATTTATATACCTTTACACAAACTCTATAACCTTGCCTAAAGATCTTAGTGAAAATATCTGTGAAGAAGCAGCATTTGAGCGTATTTATAACAAATACTCAGATGATGTGCACAATTTTTTGTATTATAAATATGGATCTCAATATAATCCCAAAGACAAAGCACAAGAGGCATTTATAAAGTTATGGGATAATTGTAAGCAGGTAACTTTTGCAAAAGCAAAGTCTTTTTTATTTACGGTTGCAAATAATTTGATGCTGAATGAAATTAAACATCAAAAGGTGGTTTTAAACTATCAAAAGGAACAACCTAAAAATTATTCTAACGAAACTCCAGAGTTTATAATGGAGCAGGAGCAATATCTAAACAAGTATAAAAAGGTACTCACTAGTTTAAAGGAAGAGCAACGTGTAGCTTTTTTACTAAGCAAAGTTGAAGGAAAAAAGCATAGTGAGATTGCTGATATGTTAGGTGTTACCCAAAAAGTGGTAGAGTATAGAATTTATACTGCTTTTAATATTTTAAAAGATGAGCTTGAAAATTTTAAAATAAAATAATAAGGAGAATTGAAACCTGAGTTGTTATATGTGTAAGGAGTAAATTTTATGATTAAAGACGATTTATTAAAAAAATGGTTGAATAATGAACTTACAGATGCTGAAAAAGACGCATTTAGTAAGCGAGAGGATTTTGCCTTTAATCAAAAGATAGTTGAAGATTCAAAACACTTTAAAGCCTCGAAATTCTCTAAAGTAGATGATTTTGAAGCTTTTAAAATTGAATATAAAGCAAGATCATCTGTAAAACATCTTAATTGGCTAAAACCAGCTTTAAAAATTGCAAGTGTTTTGATTGTTGGCTTGGCGATTTATTTCACAATGTTTACGAATGAAACTGTAGTTAAAGAAAGCACTCAATTAGCAGAAAAAACTACCATAAAACTCCCTGATTTATCTAGTATAATCATGAATGCTGATTCTGAAATTACATTTGATAAAGAGTCATGGAACGACAATAGACAATTAAATCTAAAAGGTGAAGCCTATTTTAAAGTTGCCAAGGGAAAAACGTTTGATGTTATCACAGAAAAAGGAGTGATAACTGTGGTTGGGACTGAGTTTAATGTAAAAGCACGCTTCAATTATTTTGAAGTAAAATGTTATGAAGGAATCGTAAGAGTTACGTCAGATACAATTACAAGACAATTGTTGGCAGGTGATACCTTTCGTATCATAAATAGTTCTTTTAGCCAAGATAAGATAGAAGCAAACCAACCTGAGTGGGTTGAAAATAGAAGCAGTTTTAAAGCTGTTCCGCTAGAGGAAGTTATCTTTGAGCTAGAACGTCAGTTTAATGTAAAAGTCAATTTAAAAAAAGCTGACACATCACGATTATTTTCAGGTGGATTTCCACACAACGATTTAGAGAAAGCACTATCTGCCATAACTCAACCTATGAATTTAACCTACGAAATTAGTTCATCCAACCAAGTGCTAATTTATGGCAATACAGATTAAGCAGTATATAATAGTACTACTTCTTAGCCTTAGTTTTTCTTTCTGTGCCTTTTCGCAAGAAACAGAGCATAAACAGCCTCTGTCTGAAATTTTAGCATTGTTAGAGCAGCGCTATAAGGTTCAGTTTAATTATGCAGAAGATGTTGTTTCCAACATTTTAGTTAAGCCTCCATCTGAAACATTATCTTTAAATGAGGTGTTGAGCTATCTGGAAATACAAACGGATTTTCGGTATCAACTTACAGATGATAATATGGTTTTGGTAATTATGAACGAAGCAGCTTTCGATTTGCAAAAATTGTCAGAAGTTGTGGTGTCTAGCTATATTGTAAAAGGTATCAATAAACTAAGTAATGGTTCTTTTGAAATTAAGGTTTCGGAATTTGATATTTTGCCTGGCTTGGTAGAGACTGATGTTTTGCAGGCGGTACAAGCCTTTCCTGGCATACAGAGTATTAATGAAACAGTTTCAAACATTAACATAAGAGGTGGTTCTCACGACCAGAATTTAATTCTGTGGGATGATATAAAGATGTACCAATCTGGTCACTTTTTCGGACTTATTTCTATGTTTAACCCTCAGATTACACAACGTGTTTCTTTAACAAAAAATGGTTCGCCAACAGAATTTACAGATGGTGTTTCAGGAACTATTTCTATGGAAACTGACAAGAATGTTAATGATAAGTTTAATGGAAATATTGGTGTGAATTTTATTGATGCTAATGGTTTTGTAGATATTCCCATAAGCGATAAATCCTCACTTCAGATTGCCGCAAGAAAGTCTTTAAGCGATTTTACAGAAACGCCTACTTACAACAATTTTTTTGAGCGGATTTCCCAAAACACGGAAGTTGAGAATAATACTATGAGTATCACGAATTCTGATAAGACATTCGATTTTTATGATGCTTCACTACGTTGGATTTATAAGATAAATAAGAACGAAATATTGAGAGTCAATTTTATAAATGTTGCTAATGAGTTGGTCTTTAATGAAAACACTACAATTAATTCTGTTGAAGATTCCAGAGAGAGCAGTCTGTCTCAAAATAGTATAGCAGGAGCAATCTCATATTCTAAAACTTGGAACACCAAATGGCAAACCATTTTTGAAGCTTACGAAACGGATTATAGGCTAAAATCTATAAATGCCAATATTTTAGATTCGCAACAGTTTTTACAGGAAAATAAAATATCTGAAACAAGCTTAAAGCTTAAGACTAAACATAAGTTTAATAGTACACTACAATTGCTTGGTGGTTATCATTTTGTAGAAACAAAGGTTACCAATTTAGATAATGTAGATATACCTCGTTTTAGACTACTAGTGTCTGAGGTTGTAAGAACTCACGGGGTGTTTTCCCAAATTTCATATAAGTCTAATGATAGAAAGACTAATCTTGCAACAGGCTTAAGATATAATTACATAGATAAGTTTAGCAAACATCTTTTAGAACCAAGATTGAGTTTTTCTCATAAATTTTCAAACTTTTTTTCTGTTGAGGTTTTAGGTGAATTTAAGCATCAAAACAGCTCACAAGTCATAAATTTTCAAAATGATTTTCTAGGAATAGAAAAACGGAGATGGCAGTTGTCTAACGATGGGGATATTCCTGTAATACAAAGTCGCCAAGCCTCATTGGGATTGTCGTACAATAAAAGCGGATGGTTAGTTAGTGCAGAAGGATATTATAAAAAGATTAAGGGTATAACCACTCAAAGTCAAGGATTTCAAAATCAATACGAATTTGTGAGAACAAGCGGATTTAACGAAGTGAGAGGTCTCGATTTTATAGTTAGAAAGCAATTGAACAATTTTAACTCTTGGTTAAGCTACTCTTTAATGAATAGCGATTATACATTTAGCGATTTACCAGAAGCAACTTTCCCTAGCAATTATGATATTAGGCATGTCATTACACTGGGTACAAATTACACTTCAGGTAAGTTAAAAGTGTCAGCAGGTTTAAATTGGAATTCTGGCAGACCAACAACAACGACTATAGGGAATGAACTTTTTAATGGTGAAATTAATTACAGCAGCACTAATTCGTCTACATTAAGAGATTATCTAAGAGTTGATATTTCAGCATTATATAATTTTAGATTAAGCTCAGTTACCAATGCTAACCTAGGACTTTCTGTATGGAATCTTTTAAATCGTGAAAATCTTATAAATAGTTTTTATCGTGTAAACAATGATACAGTAACAGAAGTGCAACAGCAATCTTTAGGAATCACACCTAATCTAGTTTTTAGAGTTAATTTTTAAAAGAAAATCTCCTGTGCCAATCTAAAAGTATTGGCATGCGCATTCACAATGATTTTTATATCTGGCGAATAACCACCTCCCATGCTACACATAACCGGAATGTTTAGGTCTTTGCATGTTTGCAACACAAATCTATCACGCTCTTTGCAACCTTCTATACTCATTGCTAATTTTCCCAATTTATCTGAGGCAATAACATCTACACCACATAAATAGTAGATAAAATCAGGTTGTTGCTCGTCTATAAGTTTTGGAAGCGTGTCTTTTAGAATTTTGAGATAGGTATTGTCGTTTGTGTCATTTTCCAATGCAATGTCTAAATCGCTAAACTCTTTTTTAAAGGGATAATTACTTTTTCCATGCATGGAAAAGGTAAATACAGAACTATCATTCTGAAAAATTTCAGCTGTACCATTACCTTGGTGCACATCCAAATCTACAATAAGGATCTTTTTCACTAATCCTTTACTTTGAAGATATCGAGCACCAATAGCTTGGTCATTTAGTAAACAAAACGCTTCACCACGATTGGTATAAGCATGGTGTGTGCCGCCTGCAACATTCATGGCGATACCATTTTTTAGGGCATATTCACTTGCTTTTATGGTGCCATCTGCAATGATGACCTCACGTTCAACTAAAACCTCGCTTAGGGGAAATCCTATTTTACGCGCGGCACGTTGGTCTAAAGTAACATTTACCAAATCGTAATAATACTCTGTTGTGTGTACAGCCAGAATGTATTTGTCATTTGGTTTTTCAGGCTTAAAAAAATTATTGTCACTACAAGTACCCTCGTGGAGTAGTTGCTGTGGTAATAATTCATATTTCTCCATTGGGAAACGATGTCCTTTTGGTAATGGATGTTTATAGATTGGGTGGTATGCTATTTTTAGCATTAGTTATTGATATCTACCAAAATTTCCTGGGACAAAAGAATACCGTCACTTGTAGTGCCTTCAAAAAATAACTTGAAATTATTGTTAGTATTAAACACCTTCAAATTCAACTCGCCTTTTTCATTGATGTTTAGTTTTGGTTTCCAATCAATAGTTCCATATTCATTATAAAATGAGGTATTATAATAACTGTATTTTGACACATAAAAGTTCTTGTTTTTACTAAATCTTAAAGGGACATCATAAGTATTTACGTTATCATTCTTATTACTTGATTTGTATGTTCTAGAGGTATAAATTTTTATAAAACCTGCTTGTCCTCTGATACCACCACCAATACCATAAAGCTCATACTCTATATAGTCAACATCTCCCATGGTTAAAAAAGATAGTAGCCCAAAATCTGATGTAGAGGAAGTTGTTAAAAGTGTATTATCTAAATAAACAAGCGGAACGTTTGTGCCCCAATTAACACGAGGATTTGTGATACTTAGTGTGCCAGAAAAATAGTCATACTGTGTTACAAATCCTAAGCGTTGTAAGTATAAATCTAATCTTAAGTTTCTAGATTTTATATTTTCACCGATAATATCTACTCTAGAATTAATAGCCTTGTCTTTTAATTTTTCTGCCCTACTGTATTGTTTAGTTGTTGTAATTAATACCTCATTTAACTGTTCTTCTTTTTCCCATGCTTTACCAAAAGAAATCAGATTATTAACTTCAATTTCAGATGTTAGGACTTGCGATAAACTCTTATAACTCCAAGCATACTCTGAAAATTTAGAAGGATAAAATTGTGGGTAAACAGAGGGTTTTTTGTTAAATCCGACATTTCGAGTATCTATGTAACCAATTCTGAATAGATCATCTTCGTTAGGGAAAAGTGTCTTTACTGTAAATTCTGTATCATCATCTTTGAGCGTGAAAATTTGAGAAGATGAGTTTTCTAAAGGATAAACAACATAAGTGCCAGGTTTTTTGCCGTTTAGATTAACCACAGCGTCAATTCCTCTTTCAAAGGGATGGATAAATACATTATTATCGTAATTAAAAATCTCGTTCCAGTTATAGCTACTCCAGCCTTGGGTTAGTAACAAAAGGTCTAAATCGTAATTACTTTTTCTTGTATTTTTGAAATAACTCTCCCCTTTTTCAATATATCCTGTTACGTAGGGCTGAATATATATTTGAGAAAGTATATTATTAGGGTGTCCATAAGATTTTGTGTCTTCAGGGAGAATAGAGACGCTTATATTGTGAAATGTAGAAGCATCTATACCGTTTAATGATAATTTTATGTCAATACTGTCATTGCGCCTTTTACTTTCAATATCTCTAATTGATGCAAACCTAATGCCAGAAGTGTTGAAGAACAATCGCTCTAAAATAGGCCTGTTTGTGTCATTGAATACTGTGAGGATGTTCATGCCCGAAAACAAATTTGCTTTAGGATAGCTAAATAAAATTTTACCATCCTCTTCTAAGACAAAATCGGTAATCTGGATTTCATTTCCATTATGTAGAGCTATTTTGAAATTACTGTTATTATTCTGTTTCAAGAATAAATTATTTGCTTCTAGTTTTACAATAACATTCTGTCCTAGATTGTTAACCGACATGTTAATGCCAGATGGTTTGATTCCCTCAATATCTTTTTTTATACTAATATCACCAATATTAATCTGAGAATGGTATTCGATTCCTGGTTTTGGTGTAAAAACCACTTTTGCAATACCTACTTCATTAAGTTGAAATTCGGAAATTACTAAACCACTTTCATCAACAATACTACCTCTAGCATTTTTAATTCCTAGTCCATATTGATTTTTAGCTATAATTCCAACAATGTTTGGAATGTCATAAACGATGTGCCCACCTTCTCCTAAAATCTGCAAATCAATTTCCAAGTCTTCAACCTTTACAGGTTTGATGTTTCTAGAATTGTCGGCATCGATGACCTTAAAAGTTTGTTCAAAATGGTTATTCTCCTTAAAGTTACGCATCCAATTAGTATAAGCTTTAAAGGTAAACAGACCTGAGTTTAATGTGCTGTCAATTTCAAAAATATTGGATGCTACGCCGTTTTCTACCCTAAGAAGTTTTTGTTTTATAATAGTACCATTTTCATCACTTATTGTACAATATAAGTTTTTGGTCATCATAGAGAGTTTTTTATCGGATTTATCAAAAACGTAGGCAGTAAAGCCTAGCATTTCACCCTCAATGTATGTTGATTTGTTAAGGTGGGCATAAACCAATTCTCTTGGGGCTTCTGTGTAATTCGAATAGTAGTCCAAGATTTCGGATAATTCTTGGGCTCTGATGGAGTTAAAAGAGAAAAAAAGGAGGATGAACAAAAATCGTAAAGCTAAGGTTTTGAAGGATATCATAAAAGGTTGAATTTTTTAATAAAAATATCAAAAACCATGCTAAAATCAGAAGGCTTTAACTTATCTTTGATAACCTTAAAGCATTCCCAGCTCATCTTTCTAAATATCATTGTTAGGATAAAAACTATTTGAATTTTATCAAATTAAATTGTTTTTCTTTTAGGTTAAAGTATGCGTAGTAAGGTGTATTGTTATGAAAAAAAACATCTTCACCAGTAATGCCATCGTAGTCAACCATGTATGAGTCAATCGTATTGTTCAATCCAGGCTCAAACTCTTTTTTTACATATTCTAAATTTTCCGTAAGTACGGTATCAAAAAAAGTTGCTTTTGTAGTGCTATGGGAGTAGAAATTATTAAAAGTAGGGTTGAAAACAGGCACAAACGTATTTGTGTTTGAGTCAAAAGCTGTGGTCGACGTCATTCCAAAACCAGGACCACCTGTTGGTACCAGCTTATACCCTCCAATTGTAATTTCGTATAAATCAGCAACTTTTATTATAGAAACACCAATATTTCCAGAACTAACTTTTCTCAAAAACTTTGATGTAGCTTCTAGTTCTCGAGTGGTTTTAAATGGTATTGCTGTTTGCCCTTCTTGAATTATTGGACCATTTTTAAATGCAATAGGTTTATCTCTGTGCAAATAAAATTCCTTTAAAACGGTATTGTTTAAATCTTTGATGATAAAGCTCATTTCTTTGCGCGAACTCGCAATTTGGAAAATCTTATCATCGCAGATAAAAGAATTAAACTTTTCAAAATCATCTATTTTTCCTTTAGGATACTCGTAGACATGTTGTTCAGCCTCAAA
>JAGQZO010000201.1:10513-23786 GCA_020435515.1 Winogradskyella sp.
TCTGAAAAGAGAGAATGTGTTTGTTGATTTAAGTACAAAACCTTTCTTTTTTGGTTGTTCAACAGAAAGTGTTTTTAAGACTTCCAAACTTTTGTTAGTTTGTAGCTTCCTAATTATAATAGAGTTATCCTTAATGGTTAAGAATAATAATTCATTGTTATAGATTATTGTATCAATATAGAGCTCATCATCTTCTAATCTAAACTCTAGCTCATGCGTTGTAGAAACCTTGTTTTCAAAATCTACAGAAACCAAAATCATCTGCGAAAAGTACTCATTAGCGTACAATAAATGATAGGTTTTATGATCTATGGCATAACCTAAAGGATCAAGAAATTTCTTTTTAGGGGCTTCAAAAGAAAAGGACGATAATGAATTAAAGTTATCGTCAAAGAGATCGGCATGAATTTCTTTTCGGTCTAATATTAGAAAAGCAAAATTATTGTTGTTTGTATTGATTAGGGAATAGGTTGTTTTTTTAGTGCGCGAATTCTTAGTATCTATTTTATAACTTAAAACATTGGTCTGTCCAAAGCTATATTGAAATAATAAACTAATAATAAAAAGGAACGTTAACCTCATCTAACTTATCTTTAATCCATTAGAGACACCTTCAATATCAGGGTTTACAAACACCAAGTTGCCATTATTATCTTCGGTCATTAATATCATACCTTGGCTTTCAACACCTCTCAATTCTCTTGGCGCTAGATTCACTAAAACAGTGACGCGTTTGCCTATCACTTCTTCGGGTTTAAAGCTCTCTGCAATACCAGAAACGATGGTACGTGTATCGATGCCAGTATCAACCTTTAGAACTAAAAGTTTTTTAGCCTTTGGCATTTTTTCAGCTTCTAAAATAGTACCAACGCGTAGGTCTAATTTTGTAAAGTCATCAAAAGTAATCTCTTCTTTTTGAGGCTCTACCTTTCTATTAGCCGCTTCATTAGCTTTCTTACTGGCTACAAGTTTGTCTAGTTGTTTTTGAATAGTCTCGTCTTCAATTTTAGAAAACAGTAATTCAGGCTTCCCAGTTTTAATAGCATGTCCTGCTGGCAAAAGAATATCCTTTTTTGGAATATCATCCCAGCCATTGTCTTCTGACTTTAAAATGCCTTTCAATTTGTTAGAGGTAAATGGCAAAAAGGGTTCGCATAAAACTGACAAAGCTGTTGCAATTTGTAGTGCAACAAACATTACTGTTTTAGTACGTCCTTCATCTGTTTTGATAGTCTTCCATGGTTCTTCATCTGCTAAATATTTGTTACCTAAACGTGCTAAATTCATTAATTCCTGGCTGCCTTCTCTAAAACGATAACGCTCAATAGAACTTGCAATTACAGCAGGATAAGCTTTAACTGCAGCTAAAGTTTCCTCATCTATAGCATTGAATTCTGTAGGTTGTGGAATTTCGCCATTGTAATATTTGTTGGTTAGTACAGCAACACGATTAATGAAATTACCAAAAATTGCCACCAACTCATTATTGTTTCTGGCTTGGAAATCTTTCCAGGTAAAATCGTTATCCTTGGTTTCTGGTGCATTTGCGGTTAAGGCATAACGCAATACATCCTGTTGATTTGGGAAATCTTCCAAATACTCTGGTAACCAAACTGCCCAGTTTTTTGATGTTGACAATTTATTGCCTTCAAGATTTAGAAATTCATTGGCAGGAACATTATCTGGTAAAATGTATGAACCTTCTGCTTTTAACATTGATGGGAAAATGATACAATGAAATACAATATTGTCCTTACCGATAAAGTGTACCAGTTTGGTGTCTTTACCTTTCCAATAATCTTCCCAGTTTTTACCTTCTCTAGCTGCCCATTCTTTGGTGGATGAGATGTAGCCAATTGGTGCATCAAACCAAACGTATAACACTTTGCCTTCACCACCTTCTACAGGGACAGGAATTCCCCAATCTAAATCTCTGGTAACAGCTCGTGGTCTTAAACCATCGTCTATCCACGATTTTACTTGACCGTAAACATTAGGTTTCCAATCCTTTTTATGGCCTTTAAGGATCCACTCGCGTAAAAATTCTTCGTGCTTATTTAAAGGTAAAAACCAATGTTTGGTTTCTTTTAAAGTTGGTGTATTACCAGTAATTGCTGACTTCGGATTAATTAAGTCTGTAGCATTATGGCTAGTTCCGCAGCTTTCACACTGGTCGCCATAAGCTTCTTCATAACCACATTTGGGACAGGTGCCAATCACAAAACGATCTGCTAAAAACTGGTTAGCTTCTTCATCATATAATTGCTCAGAGACTTCTTCTACAAACTCATTTTTGTCATATAAAATTTTAAAGAATTCTGAAGCGGTATCGTGATGGATTTTAGACGAAGTACGTGAGTAATTATCAAAAGAAATACCAAAATCCTCAAACGATTGCTTGATGATAGCATGATACTTATCTACAATATCCTGAGGAGTTACCCCTTCCTTTTTTGCCTTAATGGTAATGGGCACTCCATGTTCATCACTTCCACAAATAAAAGCCACATCATTACCTGTTAATCTTAAATATCTCGAATAAATATCTGCTGGCACATAAACACCTGCTAAATGACCAATATGAATTGGGCCATTTGTGTATGGTAAAGCAGCTGTAATGGTATATCTCTTTGACATGAAGTTTAATTTTGCTAAGTCGCAAAAGTACATAATATATATACAGTTCTAAAAAAAATGTACATTTACAAAAAGCAGTTTTTATGGATTTAAAAAACTCAATACTACTTCTTTATTTTACACTTAGTTTAGGTATAATTCAATATGCCTATGCTCAAAATCAAACAGATAATTCTTTTAAAATGACCAATAATAAACTTATAAGACCTGCTTACCTAAAAGCTGGTGATACTGTGGCCATTGTAGCACCATCAGGAATTTTAAAAAATAGAGAGCGTGAGATTAACCAAGCCGATAGTTTATTAAGAAGCTGGGATTTAAATGTTATTGTTGGGAAACATGTATTTAGTAAAGACAACCATTTTGCAGGGACCGATGAAGAGCGTTGTGAGGATTTGCAAAGTGTGATGGATAATCCCAAAGTGAGTGCTATTTGGTGCGCTAGAGGTGGCTATGGTACAGTAAGAATTTTAGATAAGTTGGACTATACAAAATTTAAAGAAAACCCTAAATGGGTTATTGGCTACAGCGATATCACAGCGTTGCACAATCAATTGCATAATCAAGGTTTTGAATCCTTACACGCTTTGATGTGTGTAAGTTTAACTAAAGATATTACTGAGGTGCAAGAATCAGTTGATACGTTTAAAGCGGCTCTATTCGGTAATACAACGAATTATGACCTAGAAGGTTCAAAGTATAATAGAGTAGGTGAAGCATCTGGTCAATTGGTTGGTGGAAATTTAACAATGCTTCATACAATGTTGGGTTCTAAGGAAAGTATCGATACCTCTGGTAAAGTTTTATTTATCGAAGAAATTGGCGAATACAAATACCATATTGATAGAATGTTGCAAAGTATGAAGCGCGCAGGTTATTTTGAAGATCTTAATGGGTTGATCGTAGGTGATATGTCTAAGCTGAGAAAAAACACCACGCTATGGGGAACGTCTATTGAACAACTTATTCTCGATGCTTTGTCTGAATATAATTTTCCAATAGCATTTAATATGCCTGCTGGTCATGAAGATGATAATAGGGCTATAGTATTGGGTAGAAAAATAGCTCTAAAGGTTAAAAAGGATAAAGCCTCGATTATTTTTGAAGAATAGTTATGGCTTTTTATGATCTTAAAAAAGAAGACCGTAATCTACTTGTTGAAAAAATCTACAATGATATTACGGGCGATTTAAAGTCAAAGGCAACCAAAAGTTTGTTTAACTACTTTTCAAACCAAGACACTTACATAAGAAAAGCAGCTTATTTAAATATTGGTAAGATTTTTTATGACCAAGAACAACTACGTTCAGAAATTCTTTCAACACTTAAGACTTTGCTTCAATCTAAAGATGAACATATAAGGCAAACCGTAATTAATTCGGCTGGTGAAATAGGAAAGTTTCACTTTGAAAAAATTCAGGAATTCATGGATTTTGGTTTGTTTGATGTACATCATAAAGTAAGGAATGCGGTTATTGGTTCAATAAAGAAAATGAGTGAGCGAAATCCAGTACCCGTTTTAGCTTGGGCTAAAGCTTACTTAAAACATCCTGATAAAGAAATAAGACGTGAAATTTGCCATGGAATAGAGCTTAGAGGGAGGACACATCCGCAAGATATCCTACCATTACTAAAAGAATTAGAATTTGATGAAACTAAACGTGTTTCAGATACTTTAATTCATGTTTTGGGTCAAATAGCATACAAAAAAGGGTGTTTACAAACGGTAGTGGCACATCTCAATACATGGAGCAATAAAGTATTAGTACATAAAGCACTAGATGAAATAGTAGATGTGCACAACCGTTACAAAAAGTTTGCTGTGTTAACCCAGCAAGAGGCAATTGATTACATTGATGTGAATTATAAAAGCTAATGTACTGTGAACTAAGAAGTGCAACCAAAAACTAAATCATGGCACAACACAACGAACTAGGCAAAAAAGGCGAACAACTAGCAGTAGATTTCTTAATTGAAAACAACTACAATATTGTTGAGCGTAATTATCGTTTTGATAAAGCCGAGGTAGACATTATTGCTCAGAAAGGGAGTATTCTAGCTATTATAGAAGTAAAGACAAGGTCATCTTTGGATTTTGGAAACCCTCAAGACTTTGTAAAGCCAAAACAGATAAAAAATTTGGTAAAGGCTGTAGATGAATATATAACTGAAAACAATCTAGACACAGAGGTGCGTTTTGATATTATTGCGATTGTGAAAAAGGGGAAGCAATACGAAATAGAGCATTTAGAAAATGCCTTCTATCATTTTTAGAGATAAATATTAGTTACAACGACTAAAAGACTGTAGAATAAAATGTTTTGAACTTTTTCTTTAGTCTTTAAAGCCATAAATCTTTTAAACTCTTTTTTAACAACACTGTAAGAAAGAATTAAAATCGCAGAAACTATTCCCAATCCAATAAACCAATATAAAGATTCAGGGTAAGGAAGTGTTGCATTCGTAACCAAGAAAAGAATAAGTAGGATACTAGCGATAAGTACGCGCTTTTCTTTTTTGGCATCTAGATTATTTCTTAACACTATATCTCTCGTTTTTGATATGATTAGAGCGATAATTGCGGCTAAAAAAACTGTGGTAAATGTCATTTCTTTTTCGTTGCTTTTTGGGTTATTAAAAATAAAAAAACTTTTAAAAATGATAAAGCTATAGGGAGTTAAGTTTCTAATAATGTTTATAAAAATTCATTTCGTCTATGTAATCCCACACTTTGTCGGGTAGCATAGGGCAAATATTCCTTCCAGCTTTAATTTCATTCCTTATAAACGTAGAAGATAGTTCAATTATTGGCGCAGATATGTTAAAAATTCTTGGATGATTTTTAAATTTATTATCTATCTCACCATCAGACAATCTTGGGTAAACATATATATCATAATTTTCTAAGATTACCTCGTAGTTTTTCCACTTATGAAAACTCTTTAAATTATCTTCGCCCATGATTAATGCAAATTTATAATCAGGAAACTTTTCTTCGAGATAAGTAAGTGTATCTATAGTATAGTTGGGTTGTTTTAACTCAAACTCAATGTCGCTAGGTTTTAATTTTAAATAGTCTTTTGTGGCTAGATAGACCATTTCATATCGCTGTCTGTTATCTAGCAAACTGTTTTTTTTCTTAAAAGGACTTTGAGGTGTTACTACAAACCAAACTTGATCTAAATCACTATGTTCAGCTAGATGATTAGCAATAGTTAAATGACCAATGTGTATAGGATTAAACGTGCCAAAATACAATCCGACCTTCATGCTATTTATTTATAAAATCAGAAACTAATTTATACGCATTTTTTAAAGCTTCATCTAAATTAGAATTCACCACAATTTCATCAAAAAGTGGTGCGGTGGCTAACTCTGCAGGTGCTTTTGCAACTCGCATGCTTATTTTTTCAGGACTTTCTTCACCGCGATCTTTTAAGCGTCTCACCAACTCATTCAAGTCAGGCGGTTTTACAAATATTGCTAAAGTTTGTTCGGGAAATTTCCGCTTTATACGTAAACCTCCAGAGACATCAATATCAAAAATTACATGTTTTCCTTTTGCCCAAATACGCTCTACTTCAGATTTTAAGGTACCGTAAAAATTATCTCTGTACACTTCTTCCCACTCCAAAAACTCATCGTTTTTAATTTTGTTTTTAAACTCTTTTAATGAAAGGTAGTAATAGTCCTTGCCATGGATTTCGTTACCACGTTTTTCACGAGAAGTAGCGGAGATAGAAAATTCTAAATTTAACTCGGGCTGTTTTAGTAAATGACGAACAATTGTGGTTTTACCAGAACCTGAAGGTGCTGAAAATACAATAAGTTTGCCTTGTTTTTTAAATTCTTCTTTAGACACTTAATTTGTTTTTAATTAGAGCACATTCAATAATTGTTCCTTTATTTTCTCAAGCTCATCTTTCATCTGTACAACTAACTTTTGCATTGGTGCAAAATTAGATTTTGAGCCAATAGTATTGATTTCCCTACCAATTTCCTGAGAGATAAAGCCTAACTTTTTACCATTTGAATCATCAGAGTTTAAGGCTTTTATAAAATAGTCTAAGTGATTATCTAACCTTACTTTTTCTTCGGTAATATCAAATTTCTCTATATAGTAAACGAGTTCTTGCTCAAATCGATTTTCGTCAACCTTTTCTTTAATATCAGCGATTCCTTTTTCTAAACGTGTTCTAACACCTTCAATACGTTCAGGATCCATAGCAATGACCTTATCTAATAATTGTTTTAGGGTATCAATTCTTTCGGTAAAATCTTGTTTTAAAATGGATCCTTCATCTTCCCTGTAGCTTATAATTTTAGAGATAGCTTCGTTAATGCCATTTTCTATGATATGCCATTCCTCTTCATCAATATCATCGCGCTCAGTTGTAACAGCATCGGGCAAACGGATTGCCATTTTTAGTAGCTCGGTTTCGTCACCATCAACCACATCCTTTAATTGTTTAATATATTCTTTTACAACCGTTTTATTGATTTTAGAGCTGGTATCTTCCCCTGTAATTTCAACATAAAGCGAAAAATCTACTTTTCCTCTTTCCAAATGATTGGCTAGAAGTTTTCTTATATCTAACTCTTTAGCACGATACATAGATGGCATACGCGCATTTACATCTAAGTTCTTACTATTCAGTGATTTTAATTCTATGGAAATTTTTTTGGTTGGGAGTTGTAAAACGGCTTTCCCATAACCAGTCATGGATTGTATCATTAAAAGATGTGATTAAAGTTGAACAAAGGTACAAAATTGAGCGGTTTAGTTAGTATTTTAAAAACTTTAGAAACTCTTATGCATGCATAAGAAGGTTTGTTAACTTTGGTTTTTAAAAAAAACAAAGATTTGTGATGTATAAGAAACAATTTGAAATTAGGTGGAGCGATGTTGATGCCAATGGTCATTTAGCCAATTCGGCCTATACCAACTTTATGAGTCATGCAAGGATGTCTTTTTTTAGTGAACAAGGCTTTTCTATGCCAGAAATACTAAAGCACAATATTGGGCCTGTAGTATTTTACGAACACATGTACTATTTTAAAGAATCCTTTATTGGTACGCCAATTACAGTTACTATTGAAGTGTCAGGACTGAGTGAAGACGGGATGTTGTTTATGTTTGAACATAACTTTTATAACCATAAGGGTGATAACTTAGCCTATTGTGAGATGCAAGGTGCCTGGATAGATTTAAAAGCTAGAAAATTAACCAGTCTGCCAAGTGAATTATTAGAATTGGCTCATAAATTTCCTAAATCTGAAAACTATAAAGTACTTACTAAGGAAGACACAAGGAAGCATGGTGTAAGACCGAAGTCTCTTAAAATATAAGTCACTTAAACGGCTGATGTTGTTTGAATGATTTTATCTGAACATTCTTTATAAAAGGCTTCAGAATTTTATTTGGAATTGCATATTTGTGTTTGCAGTAGCAGGTTAAAGTTTTTGGTTGTGCGCCAAGTGTACTTTTTATTTCAGAGGCTGTTCTACCCAAATTTATTTGAGAAGACTTAGTTTCTATTCCTAACCTTATGTAATCATTTAGAATTCTAGGATAGATGGCATAGTCTTTATTATTTGAGTAATCAATACCAATAAAATGCGCATCGAGATGATCTCTATTTAGCATTGCAGATAAAAACCCAACCAGCTTGTCATTTAGAAAATAACCCTTGACGACAAATTTATCCTTGTACGTGTTTTTTAAATGTATGTAAGTATTTAAATTGAGTATCTGGGCATTAAAATCGGCATTATCTATAGTGTTTTGATATAAAGCTTGGAGCTCATCTAAATATACATTAATGTCTTCCTCATTAAAAAACCTAGCCTCTAAAATTTCGCTCTTGGCATCAGCTCTATTGGCTTTAACACGGTATTTAGATTTTAAAGCGGCTGTGTAATCATCAAAAGATTTCCACTCTGGCTTAAGGTAAATAATCATGTTTGGTTCTACATGCATAGACGCATAATCAAACGCCTTTAAATGATCTGTAATGTAGAGAGATTCATCTTCAAAATCCTTAACGAAAATGGTACTTAAACGCTTACATTTATAAAGTTTTTTTACCGACTTTGCTATAGCTTTAAAAGTTTTTACTTTAGGTTCACCTTCCCTTAAAAATGTGCCATACTCACCACTTAAAAACACATTGCCACAAAACAATACTTTAATGTGATTATTGCAAAAGAGATTATTTACAACACGTCTTAGTTTTGCAGACATTGCTATGTTTTTGGTAATAGTTTCTATACCTATAGTAACAATCTGTGTGTTTGCAAAAGCAACAGCTATATTTTCTTTTAAGATAAAGATATAATTAAACTCAATATCTGTGTTTGCCAATTCAAAAGCTTTTAAGAATTCTGGTGAATAATAAATATTGTCCTTGCAGTTGAGACTCTCCCAATATGATTCAGGAATCGCATCAACAGTTTTAAATATTTCAGAATTAAGAGACAAACTACTTTTTTTGCTTTCGTTTTATGGTTACTAAATATACACCAGTAAATATCAGAATCATGGCGCCAATTTTTATGGCATCTATAAAGTCGGCTCCAACAGCTAAGGCAAAAAAGGATGCAATTACGGGTTGGATATAAATAAAAATACCTACAGTAGAGGCTTTTAGCTGGCTAAGGGCAAAAGGGTTAAGTAAATATGTGGCAAAGGTAGCACCAATAACTACGAATGCCACAGAAAAAGAAATGTAAGGCGTAAATGTTTGCCATTGTACTTCGTTTAACTCTTTATAACCAAAAGGAATCAGCATAAACAAGCCAATTAAAAACAACCACTTTATAAAGGTCACTGGATGGTATTTTTCGGTAAGCTTTTTTATGAGAATCACATAGATACTGTAAGAAATAGCATTGATAAGAATTAACAAATTACCTAAAGGGACATTGTCGCCAGGCCTACCCGATTTACCATAAATTGTTAGAACAAGTGCGCCAATGAGCGCAATTGAAATGCCAATAACCTTTTTTGATGTTATACTTTCTTTCAAAAAATATGAAGAAAGGACTAAAATAATAACAGGGACAATAGTCATTAAAGCAGAGGCATGGATTGGCGAAGTATATTCTAACCCCTTAAAAAAGAACAATAAATTTATGACCATACCAAATATTGCCGCAACCACAAATTTGACATAATCTTTTTTCTCTACTTTTTGCTTTGGCAAAAACAAACTGAGCAACCAAAACATGGCTGTAGCACCAATTACCCTAAGCAGTACAAAGCCAAAAGGTTTAATATAGCTTTCGTTAATTACGGTTTTTGCAAAAGTATAGTTAAGACCGTATAACAATTGAACCGTGAATAGCGCAGCCAAGGCATACTTCCTACTGTCCATGTATGGTGTTTTTGGCCGCCTCAACTACTTTTTTAGAGTTTCCAATAAAAATTTTACCTTCATAAACAATTACAGGGCGTTTTAAGAATGTGTAATGTTCTAGAATGTAATTTTTAAAATCATCTTCAGTCAATGATTTGTTCTTTAAGTTCAATTCGTTGTAGAGTCTTGCGCGTTTGCTAAAAAGGCTTTCGTAACTAGCTGTAAGCGATCGCATTTCTTCAATCTGGGCTTTTGTAATTGCTTCAGCCTTTATATCTTGAAGCTTAAAGTCCTTCGGTAGATTTAGTTCGCTAATAATTTTTGTGCAAGTGTTACAAGTACTTAGATAATAGATTTTTTTCATTTTATCTTGTAATTTTAATAGCAAAGAACGGACTTTTAAGGCGATTATTAATAGAATGCTTACTTAACTTTTAAGTAAGACTCAATAGCATCAAACGGAATAACAAACTCTGTGTAACCTTGGTTATAGGAAGCTACCTCATACACATTGTACAGAAAAACCAAGCCATCTTCACTAAGACCAATATTTTCGGGTAGTTGAAATGATTTTCCAAAGAAGTAATCCTCTATTTTACCACCTTCATTATTTGCACCAATAGATTTTAAAAAATAGTCTTCAGCTAAAGTTTTAAAACTTTCTGAATTTTCTACAATGTCATTAAAACTAAAAATATCACCTGTCTTGGCATTAAGATTTAAAAACTTAATCTTGTCATTGCCATGGGCACCACCTTTAAATTCATAGGTGTTGATGGATAAGGTAATAATTTTGTCAGATTGATATACCTTTTCGGTTTCTATGTGAAGTTCCCAAGCAGGATGTGATGCCTCAGGGTATTGTTTTTTAAAATCTACAAATTCAGAATCGAAATCTTCTAAAACAGACTCTAAACTTGTTTTTTTAGTAACATCACTAAGTGTTGAAATAATAGCTTCATTGATTTTAAAGTTTATGACCTTACTTATTTCACTATTACCAATAGCTTCATCTATAGAGACCGAGATATCGGCTTCATAATGATTCTCATAGGAATTGTTTTCAAAACTTATAGATTTAGGTTCACTACTGCATGAAAATGCAAAAATGAGACCTAATAATAAAGTAGGTAATCTAAATAAAGAGACTCTGCGGATCATTCATTAAAGGTATTGATATGCTTAGTAAAGAACGAATTATAGGTTAAATTTGTTATACTTTATAAGGTTTTGTTTTTGTAAAGTTACTATGATTAAGGTAAAATATTTAAAAGGATACAATGAAATTTAACACAAAAACCATACATGGAGGTCAAAAGCACGATATTGCTTACGGATCTGTTATGCCACCTATATACCAAACAACTACTTATGCCCAATCTACACCTGGTGTTCACAAAGGCTATGAGTATTCAAGAACGCACAACCCAACAAGACATGCTTTAGAAAAATCTTTTGCAAGTTTAGAAAACGGAAACTATGGTCTAGCTTTTGGCTCTGGGTTAGCAGCTATAGACGCAGTTTTAAAGTTGTTAAAACCAGGCGATGAGGTTATCTCAACAAATGATTTGTACGGTGGGACTTACCGACTTTTTACCAAAATTTATGAAGATTTTGGAATTAAGTTTCACTTTATAGGGATGAGCAATGTAGACAATATTGAAAACTATATAAATCAAAAAACTAAACTGATTTGGGTAGAGACTCCAACAAACCCAATGATGAATATTATAGACATAAAGGCTGTTTCAAACATTTCAAAAAAGCATAATGTTTTGCTTGCAGTAGATAATACATTTGCCACACCATATTTGCAGCAACCACTAGAACTAGGCGCAGATATTGTTATGCACTCAGCGACCAAGTACTTAGGTGGTCACAGCGATGTTGTTATGGGAGCTTTGGTTATTAAAGACAAAGAATTAGCAGATCAACTTTATTTTATTCAAAATGCAAGTGGAGCAATTTGCGGGCCTCAAGATGCTTTTTTAGTTTTAAGAGGTATAAAAACCTTGCATGTTAGGATGCAACGACACTGTGAAAATGGAAAAGCTATTGCAGAATTTTTAAAGAGCCATCCTAAAATTGAAAACGTGTATTGGCCTGGATTTGAAAATCATCCTAATCATGAAATTGCTAAATCCCAAATGAGTGATTTTGGTGGAATGGTATCTTTTACTACCCAAGGAAACAACTATGATGAAGCAATTAAAATAGTCGAAAATCTAAAAATCTTTACACTTGCCGAATCCCTAGGTGGTGTAGAATCGTTAGCTGGTCATCCGGCAAGTATGACACATGCTAGTATACCCAAAGAAGAGCGCGAGAAGACAGGTGTTGTTGACTCTTTAATACGATTGAGTGTTGGTATAGAAGACCAAGAAGATTTAATAAATGATTTGAAGCAAGCTATTGGTTAAAATTATTAGTCTAGATAATAAATGTATCCAAAGTGTAGCCAAAGATTCCAATCATTAGCTTTGTTAGAGGGTAATTTATGGTCTAACCCATCAATAAAATCATCAAAATAATACTGCCATCTCAATTCTACGAATAAATCAGACAATATGGTAAGTTTATAACGCGTACCTATACTGGCAACTACAGACCAAGTAGAACCCGATTCATCACTTATAAAAGGGTCACCACCAGAGGCTTCATCCCAAAAACTATAGAAATTATCATTATTAAAAATATTACCATCACCATAACTGGTATCAACGCTCGGATTAAACGAAACAAAGTGTGCGCCTGCGGCAATAAAAGGAGCAAAAGAATAAGCACCTGCAGAAAAAGCCCTAATACTTCTTGGGAAATATTCTAATTGCATTCCAATATCCCAGTTTTCGGCCTCACCAGAGTGTGCTCTTAACCGGTCTGCATTGTCGCTATTACGAGAGTCATCAACCCATTTTCCAAAATGATTGAGTTTTGTTTTATTCCAAGAAATTTCACTTCTCAATTTGAAATGATCGTTAAAATAAGTGTCTGTAGAATAACAATTACAGTCTGCTCTGTAAGCAAAATTGATATAGTGAACTATTCCCAAGGAAATGCCTGTATTACCTGAATTGGTTTCAAAGTCACTTCTAACTCCAAAGTCAGATTGAAACGCAACCGCTCCAACAAAAGCACCTATTTCATGAGAAAAACCCAACTGGGCTGAAGAGGTTTGAATTGTACAAATCAACCCAAACAACATTATTAATTTTTTAATATGTTTTGCCATATAACACTTATGATTAAGCGGTTGCCGAACAAATATATAAAAACTCGAC
>JAGQZO010000202.1:0-650 GCA_020435515.1 Winogradskyella sp.
AAGCTTACGATTCTGGTTGTAAACTAAGCATAGATATTAATTATGCTGATGAAATCTGGGAAAGCAAAGATGAAGCTCTAGAGATTATCAAAGCTTATTGTAAGTTTAATCCACTGATTAAAATAAGTGAAGACGATATGCTCAGGCTGTTTGGTAAAAAGCTACCACATCAAGAAATCTTCGATTTTTTTCATAATGAAGGAGTGGACATAATATGTCTTACATTAGGTAGTAACGGAGTCATTCTGTCTCAGAAGGATAAAGAACTCATTCAACTACCAGCAATAAAAATAGACATGGTAATGGATGCTACAGGAGCTGGAGATGCTTTTTGGTCAGGCTTTTTATTTGCCTATATAAAAGAAAAACCAGTTAAGGAATGTTTAGAAGTAGCATTGCAACTTGCTGCTTTAAAACTTCAGAATGTAGGTAGGTTGCCAGATAATATAGATATACTTTCCAAACTACTATAAATATAATATGATACAGAAAAACGAGGTTGCCAACGGAGTTATGCTTAATGCCTACCCAGATAGTATAGGCGATAAATTAAGCGATACTATTACCATGTTGCAAAAGCCAGAGTTTAAAGATGCCTTTTCTTTATTCTATGTGTTGCCAACGTTTTTTAATAGCGATTTAGATAGAGG
>JAGQZO010000202.1:717-4379 GCA_020435515.1 Winogradskyella sp.
ATCTAAAATCTTTAGGGATAGAGCTAAAGTTCGATATTGTATTAAATCACCTTTCGGTAGCTTCGCCTCAGTTTAAGGACTTATTAAAACATGGTAAAAATTCTGTTTACAAAGACTTTTTTATCAATTGGAATGAGTTTTGGCAAGGCTACGGAAAATTAAATAAAGAAGGCATTATTATTCCAGATGATGTTTATCTCAATAAGCTTTTTATGCGAAAAAGTGGCTTGCCAATTTTACAAGTTCCTTTTCCAGATGGCAGTAAGCAACCTTATTGGAATACCTTTTATCAAAAAACAACTTTCAATAAAATAGGTGAAGAAGATTTAGTAAGCGTTATTGGTTTGTCTCAATTCGAAAAAAAATCTGTTTGCCAAATTGTAAACAAAACCATTTCCGAAAAAGGAAGCGTAGAGCACCTTCAGCTTAACCTTGAAGATGATTTAAAGCATCAAATAATAAATATAGTTTATAGCAAGTGTAGTTACCTAGGGCAAATGGATGTTAATGCTAAGTCGCCATTAGTCTGGGAGTTTTACAATGAAACACTCTCAAAATTAAAAGCCTTTGGTTGTTCTGTACTAAGATTAGATGCGTTTGCTTATTTACATAAAGAAGTTGGGCAATCTAATTTTTTTAATGTACCAGGCACATGGGATTATTTAAGCAAAATAAGAGAAATTGCTGATAAAAATGAACTTAAGTTATTGCCAGAAATTCATGCAGAGTATGGACTGTTTCTCCATAAGGAAGTTGCCGAACAAGATTATCAGATTTACGATTTTTTCTTACCAGGATTGATTATTCATACTTTAGAAAAAGCAGATAAGAATGCATTGATAAAATGGGCTAATGAAATTGTTACCAACAAATACAAAACAGTAAACATGCTTGGATGCCATGATGGTATTCCGGTTTTAGATTTAAGAGGAAAAGAAGTCAATGGTACTTACAATGCAGGTTTGTTAACCGATGAGGAAATAGATGACATCATGAATATTGTTCTAGAACGTGGTGGACGAGTAAAAAACCTCTATGATTCTGAAGGGAATAAAATTTCGTATTACCAAGTTAACGCTACCTACTTTAGTGCATTGGGTGAGCGAGAAGATAAATTATTGTTAGCAAGAGCAATACAGTTATTTATGCCAGGTATTCCGCAAGTATGGTACTTAGATATTTTTGCTGGTACTAACGATTATGAAGCAGTTGAACGTGCAGGTGAAGGAGGTCATAAGGAAATTAACAGAACAACACTTTCAAACAAAGCAATTGAAGATGGCTTGCAAAAGGATATTGTCATTAATCAACTAGAGTTGATTAAACTAAGAAATACCTCAAAAGCATTTAATGGGAATATAACTATAAAGGAGTCATCTAGTGATCAATTAATAATGCATTGGCAACAAGAAGAAGATTTTGCAACACTAGAAGCAGATTTAAAAACATTTAGATTTACTGTTACCTACTCAGAAGACCAAAAAATCAATTCAAAAAGTTACTAGTTTGGTCTAGACTTTTATATGACTGTTTTTTTAAGTAAAAATGAAGAATGCTTGCCATTTGACTTTACAAGTCACAATTTTATAATAATATCATTTCCAAGCTTCTTTATGTATCTTTGCAGCTTAATTAAGATTGATTATGAGCAAACAAAGCAAGCGAATAGAAGCTTTATTATATCACGCCAAGCCTACTCCAGGAAAGATAAAAGTTGTGCCTTCAAAAAAATATGCTTCCCAACGTGATTTGTCGTTGGCCTATTCTCCAGGTGTTGCAGAGCCTTGCTTAGAAATAGAAAAGGACATCAACAACGTCTATAAATATACAGCAAAAGGAAACCTAGTGGCCGTAATATCTAACGGAACAGCGGTTTTAGGTCTGGGAAATATTGGTCCAGAGGCTTCAAAACCTGTAATGGAAGGAAAAGGTTTGCTCTTCAAGATTTTTGCAGATATCGATGTGTTTGATATTGAAGTCAATACCGAAAATGTTGATGAATTTATTGAAACGGTTAAAAACATAGCTCCAACTTTTGGTGGTATCAATCTTGAAGATATTAAAGCACCTGAAGCTTTTGAAATAGAGCGTAGATTAAAGGAAGAATTGGATATTCCTGTTATGCACGATGACCAGCATGGTACAGCAATAATTTCAGCAGCAGCATTGTTGAATGCTTTAGAGCTAGCCGAAAAAAAGATCGAAGAAGTTAAAATCGTAGTAAGTGGAGCAGGTGCTGCAGCAATTTCATGTACAAGACTTTATAAAGCCTTTGGTGCTAAAAGTGAAAATATTGTAATGTTAGATAGCAAAGGTGTTATTAGAAAAGACCGAGACAATCTTACATCTCAAAAAGAAGAATTTGCAACGGACAGAAAAATAGATACTTTAGAGGAAGCCATGAAAGATACTGATGTATTTATTGGTTTATCAATGGCTGATGTTGTATCTCCTGAAATGCTAAAATCTATGTCTGCAAACCCAATTGTGTTTGCAATGGCTAATCCTAATCCAGAAATAAATTATGATTTAGCTATCGATACCAGAGAAGATATCATTATGGCTACTGGTCGTAGTGATCATCCTAATCAGGTGAATAACGTTTTAGGTTTTCCTTTTATTTTCAGAGGGGCTTTGGATGTTAGAGCTACTAAGATTAATGAAGAAATGAAAATGGCTGCGGTTAAGGCATTGTCACGATTAGCTAAAGAACCAGTACCAGAGCAAGTCAATTTAGCCTATAACGAAACAAGATTAACCTTTGGAAAAGATTATATCATTCCAAAACCTTTTGACCCTAGACTAATTGTTGAAGTACCACCTGCAGTAGCAAAAGCTGCAATGGAAAGTGGAGTAGCCAAAGAGCCGATAGAAGATTGGGATCGCTATAAAAATGCATTGTTGGAACGACTAGGCTCTGATAATAAGTTGGTGCGCCAACTATTAGGTAGAGCACGTACCAATCCAAAACGTGTTGTGTTTGCAGAGGCGGATCAGTTAGATGTACTTAAAGCCGCTCAAATTGTGTATGAAGAAGGCGTAGCAGAACCAGTGCTTCTGGGTAGAAAAGATACGATTATAGAGTTAATGTCTGAAATAGATTTTGATGCTGATATTGAAATTATAGATCCAAAATCTGACGATGAAACTGAACGTAAAAATCAATATGCTAAGGCTTACTGGGAAAAGCGCAAACGACAAGGGGTGACTCTATATTCAGCTCAAAAAATAATGCGCGAACGAAATTATTACGCAGCAATGATGGTAAATGTTGGAGATGCAGACGCACTTGTAACAGGCTATTCGCGTAGTTATCCTTCTGTTGTAAAGCCAATGTTAGAGCTCATAGGTATGGCAGATAAAGCTTCTAGAATTGCCACAACTAACGTTATGATGACACAGCGTGGACCTATGTTTTTGAGCGATACAGCAATAAACATTGATCCAGACGCTAAAGATTTAGCCAGAATTGCAAGGATGACATCAAGAGTTGCTAGAATGTTTGGTATAGAACCAGTAACGGCAATGATTTCATATTCTAATTTTGGTTCATCAGAAAATCCAAGAGCTAGAAAAGTACAGGAAGCAGTATCAATTCTTCATAAAGCTTATCCAGATATGGTTGTAGATGGAGAGCTACAAACGGATTTTGCCTTAAATGC
>JAGQZO010000203.1:0-3058 GCA_020435515.1 Winogradskyella sp.
CATAAAAAATATCAGCAACAAAAACAGCTATAAAGTCTATAATGAAGAGTAATAGAGATGTAAAGACAACTGCAGAGTTTGCGGCTTTTCCAACACCTGCAGTTCCTTTTGTGCTGTAATAACCTTTATAGCAACCAACAATGCCTATTGCCATACCAAAAAAGAATGTTTTGATGGTTGCCGGAATAATATCTCCAAATTCTAAAGAGTTAAAAACCTGATTGAAGTAAAGTGTAAAAGATACATTGCCTTTTACATTTTCTACCAAAAAGGAACCAAATAATGCTAATGCATCTCCAAAGATTACGAGCAATGGAAGCATTAATGTTACTGCTAAAACTCTGGTAACCACTAAAAATTTAAAAGGATTAGTGCCAGAAACTTCCATGGCATCAATCTGTTCAGTAACTCTCATAGAACCTAATTCTGCACCAATACCAGAACCAATACGACCAGCACAAACCAATGCTGTAATAATTGGACCAATTTCTCTAACGATGGATATGCCAACCATTGAAGGCATCCATGATACTGCACCAAATTCCATTAATGTTGGTCTGGTCTGGAGCGTTAATACCAAGCCGATTATAAATCCTGTGATTCCCACTAAAAGCAGTGAGCGATTTCCCATATTATAACATTGACGAAGCAGTTCTTTAAACTCATAAGGCGGTTTAATAACTTCCTTAAAATATCTTATGGTAAAATATGAGAGGTCTCCAATCTCTGTAAAAAAAGATTTTAATTGTTTGTTTATGGAAGTAGTTTGTTCCATAGTATACTAAGCTTAACGGTAATACAAAATGTACTATCCTGTTAATTCGTTGTCATTTACCTTGTCGCTTTCCCAACAATCTAAGTTGTAAATTGTAGTTTCTGCAATATTGGTTAGGGCTTCATGAGTTAAAAATGCTTGGTGACCAGTAACCAATACATTTGGCATTGCTATTAACTTTATAAGTGCATCATCATCTGGTATATTATGAGATAAATCTTTAAAAAAGATGCCTTTTTCGTTTTCGTAAACGTCCATACCATAGGCTGCAATTTTTTTATGGTCTAAAGCCTGTACAAGATCATCTGTATTAACAACAGCACCACGCGCAGTATTGATGAGGTATACACTTTCTTTCATTACATCAAACAAATCTTCATTAATCATGTGGTGTGTTTCGCTATTTAAAGGTACATGAAGCGATATGATATCTGACTGTTCACATAAATCATTAAGTGAAACATATTGTAGTCCATACCGTTCTGATAGTAGATTGTCTTCCTCAATGTCATTGCCTAATAATTTACATCCAAATCCGTGCATTATTTTCGCCATAACAGAACCGATTCGTCCAGTACCAACAATGCCAACTGTTTTACCATTAAGATCAAAACCTGTAAGATGATTTAGGTCAAAATTAAAACGTCTTATATTATCATTTGCTTCAATAAGTTTTCGGTTTAAAGCCAAAAGAAGGGTAACCGCATGTTCTGCAATGGCGTTTGGAGAATAGGCTGGCACGTTGGCTACCTTAATGCCTTCGCGTATAGCCGCTTTTATATTTACGTTATCATACCCAACCGAGCGTAAACAAATATATTTTACACCAAAACCACGAAGCTTTTCAATTGTTAAAAAACAAGCTTCATCTGCAGAAAAAATGAAAATAGCATTGTAACCTATTGCATTAATAGCGGTATTTGATGATAAAGCTTCTTTTGTAAAGGTTAAAGTATGCTTACCGTTATTGGCACGTTCTAAATACGCTTTCTCAAAATCTCTGGTACTGTAAACAAGGACTTTCATAACTGAGGTTGGGTTGTGTTTATCTTTTTCAATTTAAATGCTTTGTTAATTACAGCTTTTTTACCTATGCAGGAATTACCATAAATGGTGTTTGTAAATGCATGGCAATTTTAGAAATTATAGGTTTGAAAAATAGATTTTCAAAAAATAGATGTTTATTGTTTATCATAACTAAGAGGTCAGTTTCGTTGTTTTTTTGATACTCAAAAATCACATCAGTTATGTTGGTTTCTTCTAAAATATTGAACTTGGCCTTGAAGTTTGCAAATTCGTCTTCAAGGTATTTTTTATGCTCACGTTGCATAGAACTTAGACCTAGTAATGAAATATGTAGCACATTAATAGCACTATTATGTAATTTTGAAATTTTTAGTAGAGGTTGTAAATGACGACTTTTAAATTCGAGATTTAAGTCTGTTGGGAAAAGTATTTGGTCTATACTATTAAATTTGTAATCGTCTGGTACTGCTATAATTGGGCAGCAACGTTTATTTATAACCTGAATGGTATTACTGCCAAAAACTACACGTTTAGAATCTGTTTCTCCTTTGGTACCCATAACAATGAGGTCTATTTTGGTATCGGAAACAACTTTTGAAATACGGTCTGGTAAGAATCCTTGTACCACTTCTATGTCAAACTCTTGTTTGTTGCCATAGTTGCGCATCAATGAAAGTGCAAATTCATATAGTTTTTCTTTAGTTTCTTCTTGGAGGATTTTATGGATATTTTTTCCTATTAATCCTCTTTCAATTTGGTATTCGTAGGTAAATATGACGGGTGGATAGCAATGCAAAAAATGAAATTTACATTCTTCATTCTTATATAATTCTAGTGCATACTTAATAGCATTTTCAGAATTTTTGGAAAAATCGGTAGGTAATAAAATAGACAACATAATGACAAGGTATTACGATTCTTAATTGTTTAAAGTTATCACTAAGATTTATATTTTCCCATGATATATGTCAGCTAAAAACAAAACCTCTTGATCACTCAAGAGGTTTTGTTTTGTGTTACAGGTCCTAAAAATCATACCTGTTTTTTGTCAATAATATCCGTTTTATTTTCCTTCGGTTTTGTTTCTTCTGGTGGAATGACATATCTGTAATTATCATTAAAAAAGTTTTGTCTCATGGCTTCCATTTGCTTCATAACATCATCCATGTTTGGAAAACCTGATGGCATGCGATTTGAAAAGAAATCATCTTTGAAAAAGTCATCAGAAAAGAACTGTTTCATTATAGAATCTTGATC